>JBOHYX010000007.1:0-19299 GCA_050738115.1 Rhodanobacteraceae bacterium | reverse complement strand
TGGCAGGGCGGGCGCGTCGGCGGCGATCCCGCGCGGTACCAGCCACCACGCGAGCCCGGCACCGAGCGCCACCAGCGACACGGCCGCCGCGGCCCACAGCCACGGCGTGCGGCGACGGGACACGGTTGGCGCTGCGCGACCCGGCTGCGCGGGCGTGGCCGGCGCGTGGCCGGTCAGCAGCATCGCGGGTACCGGAGGGGGCCAGCCACGATTTCGCGAACGGGCGCCACCCACTGCAGGCCCCGTCCGTAGATGGTGCGGATCACCTGCTGCTGGTCGCCATCGTCGCCGCACGCCCGGCGGGCCTTGTAGATCAACTGGCTGAGCGCGGCGTCGGTGATGGGGCGCCGCCCCCACAGCGTCTCGATGATTTCCTGCTTGCCGAGCGCGCGTTCATGGCTGCGCACCAGCAACACGATCAGGTCGAACACCTTGGCTTCGACCTCGACCTCGCTGCCGTCGCGCAGCAACCGGCGCGTGGCCGGCGCGATCACGCAGCCGTCGCTGTGGTATTCCCTCGGTGCCAGTGCCTCTTGCATGCCGGCTCCCCGGTCGGACGTGCGTCGCTGCAGACGGACTGTGTATCACACCCCGGCGCCCGTCTCCGCGGTCGTCGCGGATTCAGCGCGGCACCCGGTAGCCGCCCGGCACGCCGTTCGGGCTCAACGTGATTTCCCAGAGCTGGTCGCGGCGGGTCCGGAACGTCGCTGCCGAGCTGGACAGGTAGAACCGCCACATCCGCCAGAAGTGTTCATCGTAACGTGGGTTTGCGGCCGAAAGGTCCGCGCGTGCGGCTTCGACGTTGGCGATCCAGGCCATCAGGGTCCGGTCGTAGTCGGTGCCGAAGTTGTTCCACGCCTCCACCACGAACAGGTTTTCCAGCGCGCGGGTCACCTGGCTCGCCGCCGGAACCATGGAGTTGGGGAAGATGTATTTCTCGATCCACGGGTCGATCTGCGAAGGGGTCGCGTTGGTGCCGATGCAGTAAAGCATGAACAAGGCGTCGGCCTTGAGGCACCTGCGCACCACTTCGAAGTAAGTGCGATAGTTCTTGCCGCCGACGTGCTCGAACATGCCGATCGAGTAGACCGCATCGAAAGTTTCGTTGAGTTCGCGGTAGTCCTGGACGCGAATCTCCACGGGCAGGCCCTTGCACAGTTCGCGCGCGAACTTTGCCTGTTCGCTCGATACCGTGACGCCGACCCCCGTGACGCCGTAGCGTTCGGCGGCAAACTTCAATGCCTCGCCCCAGCCGCAGCCGATGTCGAGCACCTGCTGGCCGCGCTTGAGGCCGAGCCGTTGGCACATCCGGTCGAGCTTGGACTCCTGCGCATCGTCCAGATTGTCGGCTTCGGCCCAGTAACCACAGGAGTACATCTTGCGTTTGCCGAGCATCGCGGCGAACAGGTCGTTGCCGGTGTCGTAGTGCACCTCGCCGACCTTGAACGCGTTGTTGCCACGCTGCATGTTGATGAAGCGTGCGCGCAGGTGCGCGCGCAGCACGTCGAACACTTTCAGGTGCTCGTCGAGGCGCGCGTCCAGGACATGGAAGAAGAACTGGTCGAGCGCATCGGCGTCCCACCAGCCATCCATGTAGGACTCGCCGAGGCCCAGCGATCCATGGGCGAAGGTGCGCGCGAACACACGCTCGTCGTGGATCCGGATATCCCACGGCCGCTCGCCGTCGATGCGTACGTCGGCCGGCTCCAGCAGGGCCTGCGCCTTGTCGCGCAACGCCTGGCCGTGACGTGTCGTGGTGCGGGCGGCGGATGCAGCAGGCGTCGCAAGATCGTTCATCATGCAGTCCTGTGTGATCGGCGCAGGCTCCACAGCAACGGGCACGCCGCAAGCTGCAGGACCAGCGCCGCGATGACCGTGTAGAGCGGGTTGATATCGTACAACACGCCCAGCAGGACGCTGCCGAGGAACCATGCGCTGCCGTAGATCGCGTTGAACACACCCATCACGGTCGCGCGCCGTTCGCGCGGGATGCGCATCGCGACCGCTGCGCGGAACAGCGAATCGTGCGCGCCGAAACCGACACCCCACAGGACCATGCCCGCGAGTGCCGCCCACGGTCCGCCCAGGAATACCAGCGGCGCGTACAGCGCCGGCACGAGCGTCGCCCACAGCAGCACCGACAAGCCGCGGCGGTCGAACAGTTTGCCGAGCGTGAGCGCCGTGAGCCCGCCCGCGAGGCTCGCGACGGCGTACAGCGTCGGCACCACATCGGCCGACACGACGTGGTCCTTGGCGAGATGGAACGCCACCAGCGCAAAATCGGAATACCCGGCCGCGATCAACGCCGTCGCGACGAGGAATACCTTGAGGTCGCGCAGCGCCTTCGCGTCGGATACTTCGGGAATCGGGTGGCGGTCCAGTTCCTGCGGTTGCGGAAAACGCTGTCGCGCGATCGCGAGCGTGGCGAGTGCCGCGAGCGCGGGCAGCAGCAGCCAGGCGAACGCGTGGTGATAACCACCGTGGAGGAACAGCACCAGCGCCGCGATCAGCGGCCCGAGCACCGCGCCCGTCGAGTCCAGCGCCTCGTGCAGCCCGAACGCCCAGCCGGCACCGCCCATGTCCTTCGCCGCGTACGACAGCATCGCGTCGCGCGCCGGCGTGCGCAGCGCCTTGCCGCAGCGTTCGACGATCACGAGTCCCGCCGCGACGGGCCAGTTGCCCGCGAGTGCGAGCGCCGGTACAGCGAGCAGGTTGATCGCGTAGCCGACGATCGTGATCGTCCAGTATTGTTTCGTTCGGTCGGCGAGCGCACCGGTGAACAGACGCAGCACGTAGCCCAACAACTCGCCTGCACCCGCGACGACGCCGACGATCGCGCCCGTCGCGCCGAGCGAACCGAGGAACGGCCCCCAGATCGAGCGCGACCCCTCGTAGGTCATGTCGGCGAACAGGCTGACGACGCCGAGCAGCACGACGAAGGCAAGCGCGCGCTTTGCGGCGGCGTTCGGCGCGTGCTGTAGACGTTCGATCACCGCATTCCCGATTCGAAGCCGCTGTTGTTGAAAGTCAGGCCATGGAAGGCCGTTCTGATGCCCGCGAGGCGAGACAGCACGATGTTGCGTTGGCGTCCGGCAATGCAGCGATCACGGACGATCGCACGAAAGATTCCCGAACTGGACCGGGAACATCGCGTAGAACAGTTGCAGTTTTTCCTCGCGCACGCGGGCGAGCATGCGGTCCGCCGCTTCGCGCGTCACCACGAAATCCACCCGCACTGCTTCCTGTCCCGCAAGTTCCAGGAAGTGCGCCTCGTGGGTGATGCCGTGGCGGCCGTAGCCGGCGACCGAGCGGAACGCGGTGCCACCGGGCAGGCCGAGCTTCTTGGCTTCGGCGAGTAACCAGTCGTACAACAGCATCCCACCGTAACGACGGTTCTCGTGCATGAAGAACCGCAGGTACACGCCCTCGGTGGCTGCCGGCTCGTTCATGCGAGATGTCGCAACAAGGTTTGCATCAGCGCGAAACCGGCCAGGGTCATGCCCAGCGTCCCCAGCACGTGCATGCCGACCATCGCGGTGGCCCAGCCGTACTGCTGGCGCAACAGCAGGGTGACCGTTTCACCGGAAAATGTCGAGAACGTCGTGAGGCCGCCGAGGAATCCCGTGGTGACGAAGATACGGGTTTCCGGCGACAGTGACTGGAACTGCGTGAACGCGCCCAGGATCAGGCCCATCAGCAGTCCGCCGACGAGATTCGCGGCCAGCGTGCCCAGCGGCACGGGCGGGAAGATCGGGTTGAACCACACCCCGAACAGGTAGCGCAGGCAGGCGCCCAGGAAAGCGCCGCAACCGGTGGCGAGCAGGGGATAGATGAGCATGGATGCCGCGACTCCCGAAGAGTAAAGGGAACCCGCGTGCACTGGTGTCGTCATTCAGCGATGCCAGCACACCCGGAACCGGTCGTGGAGGCATCATCAGTCGGACGTTCCGACGGTTCGGGGAGGCATGCCATCTCCCGTGCGGATCGATCAATGTTAGCTGAGCGCGATGGCATTTCCCCCTCTCCCCCCGACGGTTGTTTCGTTCGGGGGAGAGGGGGGCGCCGAGTCTCCAGCTACTCGAGCAGAGAGCGCGGACAGGAAGAACGGCGCTACAGCACCCTGCGCGCCTCGAGGAACGCGCGCGCATCCGCGGCGTCCCGCTCGAACCACGCACGCGCGGAGCCCAGCCGGAACGAATAGCCCCATGCGTCCATGTCCGCGAACGCACGCTCGCGGCCGAAACCGGGCAGGGCATCCGCCAGCACGATCTGCAGGTAACACGTCGCGTCTTCTTCTTCCAGCGAATCGCTGGCGTCGGTGTGGATGGACGCGCGCCGCGCGGGATCGGCCACCAGCAGGTGGCAGGCTTCGTGCAGCAGCGAGTGCAGCGGCGTGTCGGCGCGCGCGTATACGCGCGAGGCGATCACGCCGGCTTCGGGCTCGCCCCAGTAACTGCCCGGGATCGGCGCCGCATCGGCGACGTGCACCAGTTCCAGGCCGTGCCGCGCAAGCAGCGCGGTCGGCACTGCGAAGCCGATGTCGGCGATGCGCAGGACGTCGTTGGATTCAAGGCGCGTCATGTCATTCTTGCGCTGAACTCCGAGGTCGTCATTCCCGCGGACGCGGGAATCCAGTGTCTTTGCCCTACCAATCAAAGTCAGTGGATTCCGGGTTCGGTTCGCGGTGAAGCCACGGACCGCCCCGGAATGACCATCTGTAGAGCTGAGGTTCGACACCAATGAGGAAGCCGAATGCGGCCCCGGAATGACGACCTTGTTTACACTCTTTGCCGGTCCCCGGTCCCGAATCCTCGAGTCCCCAGTCACCGCTGCCGAGTTCCGAGTCCCGAGTCCCGGCGTTTCACCCACCGGTTCCTGTCGCCGGACCCGCCTCGGGCAGCGCCACCGACAGTTCCAGCACTTCGCCTTCGCTGCCGCGTTCGAGGTTGACCTGCACGGCATCGGGATCGACGTGGACGTATTTGCGGATGACTTCCAGCAGTTCGTTGCGCAGCAGCGGCAGGTAGTCCGGGCCGCCGCGGGTCGCGCGTTCCTGCGCGACGATGATGCGCAGGCGTTCGCGCGCAATGTTGGCGGTGTTCTTCGGGCGCGGCCGCAGAAAATCCAGGAGACTCATGGCCTACTCCTCAGGTTCCGAACATGCGCTTGAAGAAGCCTTTTTTCGGCGCTTCCAGGAACCGCATCGGCAGGGTCTCGCCGACCAGGCGCGCGACCGCGTCGGCGTACGCCTGGCCTGCTATCGAGCCGGCGTCGTGGATCACCGGCACGCCGGAGTTGGAGGCGGCCAGCACGTTCTCGGACTCGGGGATCACGCCCAGCACCGGGATGCCGAGGATCTCCTCGACGTCCGTGACGCTCATCATCTCGCCCGCCTCGACGCGCGCCGGGTTGTAGCGGGTGAGCAGCAGGTGCTGTGCTCCTGCGCCTTCGCCGCGTTCAGCGCGCCGGGTCTTTGATGACAGCAGGCCGAGGATGCGGTCCGAATCGCGTACGCTCGACACTTCGGGATTGACGACGACCACGGCGCGATCGGCGAAATACATCGCGAGGTGCGCGCCCTTCTCGATGCCGGCGGGCGAATCGCAAACGACGTAATCGAACCCGTCGTTGGCGAGTTCCCCCAGCACGCGGTCGACGCCGTCCTGGGTCAACGCGTCCTTGTCGCGGGTTTGCGAGGCCGCCAGCACGAACAGGTTGTCGTGGCGCTTGTCACGGATCAGCGCCTGCTTCAGCGTTGCTTCCTCGTGGATCACGTTGACGAAGTCATACACCACGCGGCGCTCGCAGCCCATGATGAGATCGAGATTGCGCAGGCCGACGTCGAAGTCGATGACGGCCGTCTTGTGACCGCGCTGGGCCAGGCCGCTCGCAAGCGAAGCGGACGTCGTCGTCTTGCCGACGCCGCCCTTGCCGGAGGTGATGACGATGGTTTCGGTCAAGGGAAGGGCTCCGTTCGGTGAGATGGGTGGAAGCGCGCCAAGCCGATTATTCGGCGTGCGCCTGAATGCGTGGTGTCACAATGCCGCGATCCGCAATTTATCCTGATCCAGCCGGATCTGGACCGCGCGCCCGGCGAACTCCTGCGGGAGCTCTTCGAACACGCGGAAGTGGCCCGCGATCGACACGATCTCCGCGCGGAATTCGCTGCAGAAGATCCGCGTGGACTTGTCGCCCAACGCGCCCGCGAACGCGCGTCCGCGCAGCGCGCCGTAGACGTGGATGTTGCCGTCGGCCAGCACTTCGGCACCGTTGGCGACCGCGCCGACCACCACGAGATCGCATCCCTGCGCGTAGACCTGTTGCCCGGTGCGCACCGCCCGGTGGTGTTGCAGCGCCGCCGCGGGCGCGCCGGGCATTGCGGGCGCGGGCACCGCCGTATCGCCGGCTGCGGGCGCCGGCGCGTCCTGCACGGGCGCGACGCGTTTCGAGGGTTCATAGGCGGCGCGGAACTTGGCGATCAGCGGCAGGTCGAGCCGCCGTGCCAGCGCCTCGGTGGCTTCGTCTGCATAGGCGAGCCCCACCGGCAACATGCCGGCACCGCGGACGGCGTCGAGCAATGCGCGCACGCCGTCATCGCCGGGCTGCGGCGACAGGAAAGACAGGTCCACCACCACCGGCGCGCGTTCGAACAGGGCGGGTGCCTCGCGGACGCGGACTTCGAGCGCTTCGCGCAGCGCCGCCGGGTCTGCGCTGCGCACGCGCACGTTGGCAATGCCGACCTGTCCGAACCGCAGGTCGGCGGCTTCGAGGGTTGCGGCGGATGCGCCGGAAGCCTGTGCGTTCACGCCTGACCCGCCGCGCGCGGCTGGGGGGCTTCGGCGGGCAACGGGCGTGGCGCCAGCCAAGGCAGGTCGGGGAGCCCGTCCTGATAGGTGTCACGGACAAAGGGATAGCAGTCGAGCTGTTTCAGCAACAGGCTCACGCGCCGGCCGGACTCGGGCATCACCTGCTGGCCGGATTCGTGGAAACCGATCACGCCGTGGAACAGCACAGCCACGTCATCGCGCGGCTCGAGGAAGACCTCGCAGGCGAGATTGGGGGAGCGCACTTCGGCGTAACTCTGCACGTCCGCATAGAATGCGCGCCCCAGGCCATGGCCGCGGTGCAGGTTGCCGATCACCACGCGGTCGATGTAAACGAAGTGATTGCAATGCGCACGGAACCACTGGAAATTGGAACTGGCGTGTGGCGTCGCATCGCACACCGCGATGAGGAATCCGGCCAGATGGCCGTCGAGTTCGGCAACCCGGAAATAATCGGCGAATCGGTAGAAGCGATCGAGCTGCGCGGCATCCATCGGCAGGATCGAGGTTCCCGCCGTGTTGTTGAGTCCCATTACGGCGGCGAGGTCGTCCGCGCGTACATCGCGAAGGGTCAGGTTCGGCGTCTGCGTCATGGCGTGGAAGGTTGATCCGGATACGCGGCGGCCACACCTGCAGCCGTCCGCCGCGCATTATCGCACGCCATCCGCCGGCGCCACGATGCCCGTGGAAAGATTGCCGCGGCGGCCGCGATCCGGGCGTCGGCCCGGGCGCTTCCGGCTGGGTTATGATCGCCGGGTGCAACGCTTTCCGGTCAGCCCGGTCACCCTGCTGCGCTACGCAGGGCTCATCACGTACGCCAGCGTCGGCGTGCCGCTGGTGCGGCGTGACTGGATCAACGCCGGCGCGGAACGCACCGTCATCCACGCGACCCGCGCGCTGCACGCCCAGAGCCACGAGGTGCTGTTGCTGTGGGCGGCGAGCTACGTCGCCTTCGGGGTGGTGTACTGGCTGCTGACGCGCAATCTCGCTTCGCTCCGGCACTGGAGCATGAAGCTGGTGGGCCTGCTGGTCCTGACGGTGGCCGCGATCGCGATCAGTTGGTTCAGCGTCAGCGGCCTCGGCGCGCTGCTGCTGGCGGTCGCGGCGATGGTGCTGCCGTGGCTGCTGCCGCTGCCCGTCGCGATCACCTGGCTGGTCCTGCAGTACGCGGCGATCATCCCCGTGTACGCGATGTTTCCGAATTTCACGTTGGGCATGGCCATCATGCAGGCCGGCCTGTATCTCGGTTACTCCGTGATCGTGTTCATCGCGTCGGAGGTGGCCCACCAGCAGGCCGACGCGCGCGAGGAACAGCGGTGGCTGAATTCGGAGTTGCGCGCCACGCGCGCGCTGCTGGCCGAATCCAGCCGCATATCCGAGCGCATGCGGATCGCGCGCGAATTGCACGACCTGGTCGGCCACCACCTCACCGCGCTCAGCCTGAACCTGGAGGTGGCCGGGCACCTGGTGGCAAACCAGGCGGGCGCCGATCATGTGGCGCGCGCCCACTCGACCGCGAAGCGGCTGCTGGCGGACGTGCGCGAAGTGGTCAGCGAACTGCGCGACGACGAGGGCATCCAGTTGACCGACGCCTTGCGCGACCTGACCGAAGGCGTGCCGGGCCTTGCGGTACACCTCGAGCTGCCGCCGCGGTTCGCGGTCAGCGATTCACGGCGCGCGCAGGTGCTGTTGCGCTGCACCCAGGAAATCATCACCAACGCGGTGCGCCATGCGCGCGCGCGCAATCTCTGGCTGCGCTTCGAAGAACAGGCGGGCGGCCGCCTGCTGCTGAAGGCCACGGACGATGGCTGCGGCGCGGTCGGCTTCGTGCCGGGCAATGGCCTCAACGGCATGCGCGAACGGCTGGCCGAGGTGGGCGGCAAGTTGGCGATCCAGACCGACGCGCATCGCGGGTTCACGCTCGAGGCTTCCCTGCCGGTGGAAAACCCGGTATGAACGGCGGGGCCGGCGCGGCCATCGCGCCGGCCGGCGCGCGCGCAACGCGACATTTCGCGAAGGGGTGATCGATGATTTCGGTGTGTCTCGTTGACGATCAGACATTGGTTCGCCAGGGCATACGCTCGCTGCTCGAACTGTCGCCGGAGATCCAGGTGGTCGCCGAGTGCATCGACGGGGTGGCCGCGCTCGAAAAGATCCCCGAGATCAAGCCGGACGTGGTGCTGCTGGACATGCGGATGCCGGGCAAGAGTGGTCTGGACGTCCTCAATGAATTCTCGGCGCGCGGGGCGGTGCCGCCCACCATCATCCTGACCACGTTCGACGACGACCAACTCGTGCTCGCCGGCCTCAAGGCGGGCGCGCGTGGGTATCTCCTGAAGGACGTGTCGCTCGAACAACTCGTCGACGCCGTCAAGACCGTCGCGGCGGGCGGTTCCCTGATCGCGCCGGTCGTCACCCAGCGCCTGCTGGCCGGCGTCGAGCGCATCCACAACCAGTTCACGAGCCTCGGCCAGCCCGATCCGCTGACCGATCGCGAAACCGAAATCCTGCGCCTGATGTCGGGCGGCTACAGCAACAAGGAGATCGCCAATTCGCTCAAGGTGGCGGAAGGGACGGTCAAGAACCACGTTTCCAACATCCTGTCCAAGCTTGGCGTGCGCGATCGCACGCGCGCGGTGCTCAAGGCGCTCGAATTGGGGATTGTCTGAGGCTTGCCCAAAGTCAGGCCAAGGAAGGCCGTTCTGGTGTCCGTTCAGTGCGGATCGCGGGAAAGTTGCGGAGTAGTTGAACGAAACGGCGATCAGGGATGATCGCACACACATAGCGCGAACGCCGCGAAGCCGTTACCATCGGCCGTTCTCATCGCCGGCAGCAAGGCGGCACCTGCCGGTTGTGCCCGTTCCGGGCGGGCGTCAAATCCTCGAACCAGCCGTGCGGAGATTCCTTGCATGACCCGTGTGCTCGAATTCGTGGTTGCCGTGATCATGGTGTTCATCCTGGCCGTGATCGTCGGCCTGTTCCTGCCCAGCCATGCGCAGGTCCAGCGCTCGCTCGAGATCAGTCACAACCCCGAGCACATCTACGACATCCTCAACAACTTCAGGCGCTTTCAGGACACGGCGGGCGCGGCCCTGACGGCAATGGACCCCGGCGCGAAGTTCACGCTGTCGGGGCCGGCCTACGGGCCGGGCGCCGCGATAAGCTGGAAGGGCAACGGCGCGATCGGCGATGGCAAGCTGGTCAACAAGTCCGGGCACATCAACGTCGACAACAGCAGCACGATCACGTGGGACCTGACCAACGACTGGCACGGTTTCAACAAGACCTTCACCTTCAACGTCGAGCCGAACGAGAGGCAAACCGTCAGTACCGTCACGTGGTCCTACGACGTCGACTACGGGTGGAACCTGATCGGGCGCTATTCGCAGCTCTGGATCCATGGCGATCCGTCGACCGTGATCCAGGTGGGCCTCGACAATTTGCAGAACACGCTGGCCGGCATCGCCAACGTGGATTACAGCAAGATCAATCCGGGTCTGTATCGCACCAGCGCCACGCCGGTACTGCTGGTTTCGACCAAGGCGGAACGCACGGTGCAGGACATCGACACCGCCAAGACCGCCGCCATGCAGGACCTCCAGGCGGCGCTTTCCAAGCTTGGTGTCAATCAGGCCGGCCCCACCACCACCATCCGGACCGAGTGGGGTGACACCACGTTCATCTTCGACCAGGTGGTGCCGATCAATACCACCACCCTGACCGTGGACGGCAAGAGCTACGACCTGACCAAGCTGCCGCCTCCGCCGACGGGCGGGGCGCCTGCACCGGCGTCGAGCGCGGCGAGCGCATCGAGCGCGGCATCGGCTGCCAGCGCGGGTGCGCCCGCGTCCGCCGGGTCGGCCGGTGCGCCCGCATCCGCGTCCTCGGCGGGTGCCGCTCCCGCGCCGGGCAGCCTCGACAAGCATAACCGGCTGATCATCAATGCCAACGTGCGCGCGATGATGTTGCCGGCCGGCGAAGTGCTGGGCGCGACGTGGACGGGCGAAACCGGCATCCAGTTCATGGTCAAGGCGCTGGAGGCCTACTCCGGCACGCACGGCTACGCCTTCAACGAAAGCGCGGCGCCGGCTTTCGACCAGTTGGTGTCCTTGCCCACGGTCAGCGACGACAACCAGCTTTACCGTGTGTTCCTGCCGGTGACCGACGTACCGGACCAGACGCCCCAGCAGATCAGCGGGGCCACCAAGCCGTTCCCGGTGCTGGATCCGTCCCTGTGGACCGGCAACAACACCAAGCCCGCGGAAGCCAAAAAGGCGGAAACCGGGAAGAAGAAGCCCGAAGCACGCAAGCACCCGGAGCCCGCCAAAAAGCGCCATCACCGTTGATGGCGCATCCACGAAACGGCCCGCTGCACGACTTCCGATCCCTCTCCCCCGAACTGCTCCTTGTTCGGGGGAGAGGCGGCCGCAGGCCGAGCGCACAGCGCTGGTGAGGGGGCTGCGGCTCGGCGATGCCGGTGCGTTGGTGCTTGCTGCGCGTCGCCCCCCTCGCCCCAACCCTCTCCCTGGGCAAGACCGCGCGGCGTGATCGGCACCATGCTTCCCGCGCCGCCACCGATCGCGTCGGCGCGGCGCCGGCCGGACCGCGAACCGCGCCTGCTGTAGAGTTCGCAGGCAATGTGTGACCTGAAGCTGCGATGATCCGCACCGACAACCTCGGCAAACGGTACGGCAGGCTGGACGCGGTTGCCGCGCTCGACCTCAAGGTGACGCCGGGCCAGGCGCTGGCGCTGCTGGGCCCCAACGGCGCGGGCAAGACCACGTCGATGCGGATGATCGCGGGGTTCCTGCGCCCGACCTCCGGGCACGCGAGCGTGTGCGGGCACGACGTCGTGCGCGACCCGATCAGGGCGCGCCGGGCGCTCGGCTACCTGCCTGAGGGCGCGCCAAGCTACGGCGAGCTGTCGGTCGCGGAGTTCCTGGCCTTCGCGGCGCGCGTGCGCGGACTCATCGGCATATCCGGCGCGCGCCGCATGGACGCGATGATCGAACTGCTGCAACTGCAGCCGGTGCTTGCGCAGGGCATCGAGACCCTCTCCAAGGGCTATCGACGGCGGGTGTGCCTGGCGCAGGCGCTGCTGCACGATCCGCCGGCGCTGATCCTGGATGAGCCGACCGACGGCCTCGATCCGAACCAGCAGCGCGAGGTACACGCGCTGATCCGCCGCATGGCGCACGACCGGGCCATCATCGTGTCCACGCACGCGCTCGATGAGGTGCGCGCGGCCTGCAATCGCGTGGCGATCCTCGCGCGTGGCCGGCTGCGCGCCGAGGGCACGCCCGCGGAGCTGGAGAGCCGCTCGCGCTATCACGGTGCGGTCAGCTTCCGTGCACCCGCCAGCGCCCTGGCGCGCGAGCTGCTGGCGCGCCAGCCCGAGATCGAAACGGTCGAGGTCGATCCCGTCGATGGCCGCACCACCGCGTTTCCGCGCGAAGGGCGCGACATCTTCCCGGTCGTGGTGAAGCTGCTGGCCGAGCAGCGGCTGCGGGTCGAGGAACTGCAACTCGAGCGCGGGCGCCTCGAGGACGTGTTCCGGCAGATCACCGATGAGGCGGGCGAGGAGCCGGCGGTGGCTGCGTGAGCAAGGTGGCGGCACCGATCGACGAACGGATCGCACGCGGCCACGCCTTCCGCGGCGTGTTCCTGCGCGAGCTCCACGGCTACCTGATCACGCCGGTCGCGTGGCTGTTCACGGTGATCTTCCTGTTGTCGGCGGGTGCATTCACGTTTTATCTCGGCGCGTTCTTCGAACGCGGCGAGGCCGATCTCGACCCGTTCTTCCGTTTCCACCCGTGGTTGTACCTGGTGCTGGTGCCCGCGCTCGCAATGCGGTTGTGGGCCGAGGAGCGCCGCAGCGGCACGCTGGAACTGCTGTTGACGCTGCCGATCCGCCCGTGGCAGGCGGTGGTCGCCAAGTTCCTCGCGGCGTGGCTGTACATCGGCTGCGCGCTGGCGCTGACCTTTCCGATGTGGCTCACGGTCGACTATCTCGGCCATCCCGACAACGGCGTGATCCTCGCGAGTTACATCGGCAGCTTCCTGATGGCCGGCGCCTTCCTCGCGATCAGTGAGTGCCTGTCGGTGCTGACGCGCAGCCAGGTCATCGCCTTCATCCTGGCGCTCGCCGTGTGCTTCCTGTTCCTGCTGGCGGGTGACCCGCTGGTGCAGCAACCGCTGCTCGCGCTGGGCTCCAACCGCCTCGCCGACGCGTTTTCCGACCTGAGCCTGTTGACGCACTTCCAGGCCATTGCCCGCGGCGTGCTCGACTTCGGCGACGTCGCCTATTTCGTGTTGACGATCGTGTTCTGGCTGGCGGCCAACGTGCTCGTGCTCGATGCGAGGCGCGGCGGATGAGGTTCAACTGGCGCGGGCGCCTGTGGCTGCTGCTGCCGATCCTCGCGGCTGCCTATGTCCTGCTGGTGCTCGGCGCCTCGCGCTGGCTCGGCGGCGACCGCATCGACCTGACCCGCGACCATCTTTACACGCTTGCGCCCGGGACCCGTCACATCATCACGAACCTGCGCCACCCCATCGACCTGACGCTGTACTTCTCGGACCGGGCCAGTCACAGCCTGCCGCAGCTTCGCGCCTACCACCAGCGCGTCGTGCAGATGCTCGAGCAGGTGGTGCGGCAGTCGGACGGGCGCGTCCACCTTGCCCAGGTCGATCCGTTGCCTTTTTCCGAGGACGAGGATCGCGCCAACGCCGCCGGGCTGACCTCGGTGCGCGGCGAGGGCACCGGCGAAGCGATCTACTTCGGACTGGCGGCCCGCAACCTGGGCGACGGGCGCACGTCGGCCATTCCGTTCTTCCTGCCCGCCAAGGAGCCGTTCCTCGAATACGACGTGGCGCGGCTGGTGTACGACCTCAGCGTCACCCGCAAGCCGCGCATCGCGATCTACAGCGGCCTGCCGATCTGGGGCGGCACCGACGCGGACGGCAAGGCAACTGCGCCGTGGACGGCGCTGCACCAGGTGCAGCAGTTGTTCGATGTCCGCCGCCTTGACGAAGCCTCGCTCGCGGATATCGCCAAGGCCGACACCGACGTGCTGGTGCTGATCCAGCCGGTCGGGTTGTCGCGCGCGGACATGCAGGCGGTCGATCGCTACGTGCAGGCGGGCGGACATTTGCTGGCGTTCGTCGATCCCGACTCGGAGGTCGACGGAGGCCAGTCGTCCGACCTGCGCCCGCTGTTCCGCGCGTGGGGTGTCGCGTTCGATCCCGATCGGGTGTTGCTGGACCGCTCGCGCGCGCTGACGGTGCAATCGCCGGTGACGGGGGCGCCGGTCAGGGACCCGGCGGTGCTGGGGCTGACCGGCGGCGAACTCAACCGGCGTGACCCGGTGACCAAGGCCCTGAGCGTGATCGACGTGGCGTCCGCGGGTTATTTCCGCCTGCTGACCGGCGCGACAGTGCGGCTCGACCCGCTGATCCAGAGCACCACCGAGGCGATGGTGGTGCCGGCGCAACGCGTGCGCGACACCAGCGACCCCGCCGCGCTCTACAAGGACTACGTGCCGGACGGCGAACATTACGCGATCGCGGTGCGCCTCGAGGGCACGCTGCCCGATGCGTTCCCGACGAATCCACCCGCCAAGCCTGCCGCCGGCAAGCCGGAAGTCATCCTGGTCGCCGACACGGACCTGCTGTCGGGCCGGTTGTGGGTCCAGGCAAGTCCGACCCTCGGCCAGACCCTGATGAGCCCGTTTGCGAACAACGGCGATTTCTTCGTCAACGCGATCGACGACCTCTCCGGGCCGTCGGACCTGATCGCGATCCGTGGGCGCGCCGTGCAGGAGCGCCGGTTCACGCGCGTGGATACCCTGCGGCGACAGGCGGACGAGAAGTTCAAGGCCAAGCAGATCGAGCTGCAGGCCGAACTCGGCGAAACCGAGGCGCGGATCGCGGCGCTCAAGGATGCCGCGCATGGGCACAGCGAGGCTGTCCAGCGCAAGGCCGCGGTCGCACAGTTCCTCCAGCGCAAGCTTGAAATCCGCAATCAACTGCGCGCGGTGCAGCGCAGTCTCGACGCCGACATCGAGCGGCTGTCGATGCAGCTCAAGTTCATCGATATCCTGCTGATGCCGATCCTGGTGACGTTGGCGGGATTGCTGTACGGATTTTTGCGCATGCGCAGGCGACGTTCGGGTGGAACATGGCGGTGAACCGCAGCACATCCGGAATGCCGGTGCGTTGGCCCGGCGTCGGCGCCGCGGCCGCGGGCGCCATCGCCGTGATACTGGGTGCACTCGGCGCACACGCGCTGCGTGCGCAGTTGTCGACGCAGATGCTGGGCGTGTGGGACGCCGCGGTGCGCTTCGAGTTCTGGCATGCGCTGGCGCTGGCGGTATGCGCGTTGTTGCGGCGCTCGTACGCGGCGCATGTCGCGGCCGTGCTGTTTGCGGTCGGCATCGTGCTGTTCTGCGGCAGCCTGTACGCGCTCGCGTTGGGGGCGCCGCACTCCGTCGGCCTGGTGACACCACTTGGCGGGTTGGCGTTCATTGCCGGGTGGATCGCACTCGGCGTGGCGTTCTGGTGGCAACGCCCGTGATCGCGGAGTCGACGAACGAACCGGTTGCATGGAGAGATGAATGAGGAATTCCCTGATACCCCGCGGGTTCGACGTCGAAGCCGCCGCCGCGCATCTCGCCAAGCGCGACCGCAAGCTCGGTCGCTGGATGCGCAGGATCGGACCACTCGATCACGACTTCCAGGCGCGCTTCGATCCCGTCGATGCGCTGGCGCGCTCGATCATCCACCAGCAGCTTTCCGGCAAGGTTGTGCGGGTGATCGAAGGCCGCGTCGAAGCGTTGATGCCGCGCGGCCGCCGGATCACCGCGCGTGGCATCGACGCAGTGGACGATGCGGCGCTGCGTGCCGCCGGGCTGTCGGGCAACAAGACCGCCGCCCTGCGCGACCTCGCGGCCAAGGCACGTGCCGGCATCGTCCCGACGGCCGCACGGCTCGACCGGATGCCTGACCAGGAGCTGATCGATCACCTGATCCAGGTGCGCGGCATCGGCCGCTGGACGGTCGAGATGATGCTGATGTTCCGGCTGGGTCGCCCCGATGTGCTGCCCGTCGACGACCTCGGCGTCCGCAAGGGCGCGCAGATCGTGCATGGCCTCGAAGACATGCCCACGCCGCGCGCGCTGCGCGAATTCGGCGAGCTGTGGGGGCCCTACCGGACGTTCGCCAGCTTTTACCTGTGGCGGGTCGTTGGTGCCGTCAACCTGCCGGCAACGCGGCGGAAAAACACCACGCTTGCTGGAGCCTGAACACGGCCCGGTTCGTGCGGTGTCGCCACGAACAAGCGGCCGCGGGTGCGGGCGTCGACCTGCCGCATGGCCGCGTGCGACGACAACAGTGTGCCGGCCGGACCTTGCGGCATCCAGCCAAAAGGCTGTTTTCGGCCCACTGCGGACATACGCGCTCGAGGTCAGTTGTCCCATAAGCGTGTTGCTGCCGACTGAAAACTGACCCACCTTTGAACGTTCTGCCGATTCAAAGTTGACCCGGGTGTTCAACCTGCCCTGCTGGGTTTTCGGCGGTGGGGCTTCCGAGGTGATCACCGTGTTCATGGTTGGCAAGATTCGGCGGATGCATTTCCGTGGTGGGATGTCGGTACGGGAAGTGGCGCGGCGGACGGGGTTGTCGCGCAACACGGTTCGGACGTGGCTGCGAGCGCCGCAGGGGAAGGAGCCGCGGTATCGGCGGACGGCGGGGCCGGGGAAGCTGACGCCGTTCCACGCGGCGTTGATCGAGGCCTTGCAGACGGATGCGCTGCGGCGCAAGAAGGAGAGGCGGACCGGCTTGGCGTTGTACCCGGAGATCCAGGCTGCCGGCTACGCCGGCGGCTACTCGCGGGTGACGGACTTCATTCGCGCGTGGCGCCCGGAAGGCGGCCATCAGCCGAAGGCGTTCGTGCCACTGACCTTCGCGTTGGGCGAGGCGTTCCAGTTTGATTGGAGCGAAGAAGGCCTCGTGGGCGGCGGGATCCACTACAAGGTGCAGGTGGCGCACCTGAAGCTGTGCGCCAGCCGGGCGTTCTGGCTGGTGGCCTATCCGAGCCAGGGCCACGAGATGCTGTTCGATGCGCGCGCGGAGCTTTGCCGCGTTGGGTGGGATTCCACGGCGCGGCATCCCGGATTTTGTTCCCGGGAACAAAATCCGGGCACACCAGCGTCGTCATCACGACCAACCTCGACTTCGGCGAATGGGCCAAGGTGTTCGGCGATGCCAAGTTGACGACCGCCTTGCTCGACCGGCTGACCCACCACTGCCACATCGTGGAAACTGGCAACCAGTCCCACCGGTTCCTGCACAGCTCGGGTACCGCCGCCAAGCGCATCAAGGCCGCGAACAGGCCAGAGTCGACAAAGCTGCGAGCACGGCAGCGGCGTAATCCAATCCCCACCAACGCAAGGAAGGAGGCAAAAGCTCAACAGCGAAACTACACTCGATCCACGACGCTCAGGCAACTCTGCAGCGTCCAGTCCCCGGGTCAATCTTCAATCGGCACGGTGGGTCACTTTTGCATCGGCACGCACAACTTGATCACCGTGCGCGACGTCGAGAACGCGAAGCTTCACCAGATCGCAGGCACGGAGTTTCGAGTCGATCGCCAAGTTGAACAGTGTGAGATCGCGAGCTCGATGCCGCAACTGCAGACGAATGCGGATGGCCCAGATGTCACGCAGCTTCAGCGGTGCCTTCTGCCCAACGAGCCTGCCCTTGTTCCATGGTTGGTGGGATTGGTTTTCCATCGTAGTCTCCAGTCGGGACTTCGATGGTGCAGATAGCCGCGGAAACGGGACGAGAAGGTGTCCCCTCAGTCGTAAAAACCCAACCGCTTGGGTGTGCTAGGATATGCCATGCCAACCGTCTTGCGCCTCGACGGCCTACGGGTCGTGATCTATCCCAATGATCACCGTCCCGCCCACGTCCATGTGATCGGACCGGCAGGCGAGGCCGTGTTCTTCCTGAATTGTCCCGCCGGGCCATCCGAATTGCGCGAATGTTACGGTTTCCGGAGGGCCGAGATAGGCCGGATACAGGAATCAATCACAGATGTGCTGGCAACCCTTTGCGACGAATGGAGCAGGCTCCATGGCAACCACTGAAACCGAATTCACCCAAGCTGGCCAGCGCATGCAGGCTTTGCGTCACCAAGGTCATGCCGTGGCAGCACGTTACGATCGCCGGCGCGCGCGCGTGGTGGTCAGTTTGAACACCGGTGTGGAAGTGACATTTCCACCCACTCTTGCTGAAGGCCTTTCCGATGCCACAGCGGCTGATTTGGCAAAGATTGAAATCACACCGAGCGGGTTGGGCCTGCACTGGCCCGCGCTTGACGCCGATTTGTACGTGCCGGGTTTGCTAGCCGGTGTCTTCGGCGGCAAGCAGTGGATGGCAGCGCAACTCGGTGCGGTCGGCGGGCGTGCGCGTTCGAAGGCAAAATCCCGTGCGGCGCGGGTCAACGGTCGTCTCGGTGGGCGGCCGCGCAAACGATCGTCGTGATGCTGACCGGCGCGGCCGCCGTCGTGCCACGTTGCTGGCGCTGCTGAACGGGCGAAGTTCGGCCCCTTTGAGACTGTCGACAGCTCAATCAGGTCGCTCCAAAGCGGTCGTTGAAAGCCAGAACCACAACGCCGCACGCGGCGGACTCGTGCTCGAAAAATACGGCTTTATCGTCGAGAACGTGATTGTTCAGGCGAAGGCGCTGCTGGACCATCGAGACGCTTGCCGTGGCATTGCGCTTGAGGCGTCGAAGTCTGCCACTTGTTGCGCGAATGACCGGAGCCAGAGCGCTGCAACGAACAACCCCAGTTGTCGGGGGTTGTTCGCGTCCAGACCATTCTATGAACGGCTATCTACGCCATGCGCCGGCGCAGGCCCACGAACGCGCCGATCAGCAGCACGCCGAAGCCGAACATGCCGAGTGCGGCTGGTTCGGGCACCGCATTGACGATATCGAGCGTGAAGCTCTGGTCCGCTCCGGTGCCCCACGTCCATGTGTACGTTCCGGGCATGACGCCGAGACTGGTGAAACTTGCGTTGTCGACGGTAAGTTTTCTCGACAGTTTTCGAAGGGGCGTTCCTGCATGAATACGCGGTGCGCGATGACACCTTCCGCACGCCCCGAAGTCCACGATGATTGCTCCCTGTCAGGTGTCTCTGGCGCGGTAGATGGTGCATTGTCGGTGTCTCCCGAGATCGGACGGTCGCGAACGTCGCCTTGGAGTCGCCTGCCGGCCGCCGGCCTTGTTCAATTCGTACATCCCGTGTCGAGATTCGTATTGCCGGGCCGGCGCCGCGCGCCATGAATGGCTAGCTAGCGCGACGACGTGTGGGAATGCCAGCACCAGTGCCAGGGTTCATAGGCAATCCCGTTCCGGTTGCCGCGCGGGTACGAGAGGGTGAAGCCGAATCCGGCGGCGTTGCGTCGCAGCCA
>JBOHYX010000006.1:0-19836 GCA_050738115.1 Rhodanobacteraceae bacterium | reverse complement strand
CCGATGGTCGAAGGCATGCCGCCGCAGGTCAAGGAATCGCTCTCGGCTTCGATCCCCTTCCCTTCGCGGCTCGGGACGCCCGAGGAGTTCGCCGAGACGGTCGCGTTCATCCTTGCCAACCGCTACGTCAACGGCAGCGTGATCCGGCTCGACGGCGCGGTGCGGCTGGCACCGAAATGAGGCCGGGAGTCGAGAATCGGGAATGGGGAATCGTCAAAAGCCCGTGCCCCGTACCACCTCATCCCGTTGGCTGTTTCTTGCTCTTCCGATTCCCGATTCTCCATTCCCAATTCCCGCACAAGCATGAAAGCATCCGACGTCAAGAAGGGCACCGTGGTCGAATACCAGGGTACGGTGTACCAGGTGCGTGATCTGGAACGCAGCGCGCCCACCGCGCGTGGCGGCAACGTCACCTTCCGCTTCACGCTGTATTCGATTCCCGGTGGGCGCAAGTTCGACCTGAGCCTGCGCGCGGACGACGATCTCAGGGAAATGGAGCTGACGCGGCGCGCCGCCAACTACTCCTACAGGGATGGCAACGACTTCGTGTTCCTCGACGCCGAGGATTACACACTGTACGCGCTCGACGCCGACGTAGTCGGCGACAGCGCACCGTACATCGTCGAAGGCGTGGAAGGTTATTACGTGCAGCTTATCGACGAAGCGCCGGTCGCCCTGCTGGTCCCGACCAGCGTGGCGCTGACCATCGTCGACACCGCGCCGGAATTGAAAGGCGCATCGGCGACCAGGCGGACCAAACCCGCGAAACTCGACACCGGCATCGAGATCCAGGTGCCCGAGTACATCACCACGGGCGAGAAAGTCCGGGTGAACACCACGACCGGCGAGTTCGCCGGCCGCGCGTAGGCGTCCTGCCACCCCATGCGGCATCCCCATCGCTGCATTCGACGCGGCGTTGCCGCCGACGCGAGCCCGCGCCATGGGTCATGCGGCAGCTTGGTACCGGCGTCGCAGTCCGCCGCTGCCGGTGGTTGCAGGCGATGCTGCATGGCGCCATGCGCGCCGCGCAACCTGATCCGGACGAATTATTGCTTGTACGGGCTGCGGCGCTTGGGTATGTTTGCGCGTCTCGCCAACTTCACTGCCGCAGGGACGACAGCTTGAACGGGGAATCCGGATGATCCGCAAACTCTTTGCCACCCACCCCATCGCAGCCGCCGGGCATGTCGCGGCGGGCGAACCCATCGAAGGCGGGTTGGACGGCGAAGCTTCCCTCAAGCGCGTCCTGACCGCCAGGCATCTGGTGATGCTTGGCATCGGCGCGGTGATCGGCGCCGGCATCTTCGTGTTGACCGGCACCGCGGCCGCCCAATTCGCAGGGCCCGCGCTGGTCCTGAGCTTCGTGTTCGCCGGCATCGCCTGTGCGCTGGCCGGGCTTTGCTACGCGGAATTTGCGGCCATGCTCCCGGTTTCGGGCAGCGCCTACTCGTACACCTACGCGACGCTTGGCGAGGTCGTCGCATGGTTCGTCGGCTGGAACCTGGTACTCGAATACCTGTTCGCCGCGGCTACCGTGGCCGTGGGCTGGTCGGGCTACTTCAACGAACTACTGAAGTTGATCGGTGGCGTGATCGGCATCCCCCTGTCGCTGCCGCCGGCCCTGTCGCAGGCGCCATTCGGGTTCGATGCGGCGGGGCACCTGATCGCCACCGGCCATATGATCAACGTGCCCGCGATCGTGATCGTGGCCGCGATCGGCTGGCTGGTGTTCCGCGGCATTTCGGAATCGGCGACCGTCAACGCGGTCATCGTCGCGATCAAGGTGATCGTGATCCTGGTGTTCCTCGCGCTCACCTTCCATTACATCAACCCGCAGTTTTGGCACCCGTTCATCCCGCCCAATGAAGGCGGCCAGCACTACGGCTGGCCCGGCATCACACGCGCGGCGTCGCTGGTGTTCTTTGCCTACATCGGGTTCGACGCGGTGTCGACGGCTGCCGGTGAGGCCAAGAACCCGCAGCGCGACATGCCGATCGGCATCCTGGGCTCACTGGTGATCTGCACCATCCTCTACATCCTGATGGCGGCCGCCCTGACCGGGCTTGCCCCGTACAAGGACCTCAACACCGCCGAGCCCGTGTCGACGGCCCTGAGCTACGTGCTGGGCACCCTGCCTGCGGGCTCGGCCGGTTCGGTGATGCTGACCGGATTGCAGGGTTTCCTGGTGCTGGCGGCACTGCTTGGCCTGTCCTCGGTGATCCTCGTGATGATGATGGGCCAGCCGCGCATCTTCTACACGATGTCGCACGACGGCCTGCTGCCGAAGCCGTTCGGGCGCGTCCACAAAAAGTTCCGGACGCCCTATCTCGGCACCGTGATCGTCGCATTGATCGCGCTGGTGCTGGCCGGCCTGTTTCCGGTGGACGTGCTGGGTGACGTCGTGTCGATGGGCACGCTGCTCGCGTTTACCACGGTTTGCATCGGCGTGCTGGTCCTGCGCAAGACCCGCCCGGAGCTGCCAAGGTCGTTCCGCGTGCCGGTGCCGTGGCTGATCTGCCCGCTCGGCGCGTTCGTTTGCCTGTTCCTGTTCTGGCAGGTGTTCGTGGTGCGCTGGTATCTCCTGATCGGCTGGATCATCATCGGTTTCCTGATCTACGGCTTCTACGGGTTCCGCCACAGCCGTCTGCGTTCGGAAGCCTCGCGTCAGTCGGTGATCACCGGACAACAGTCGGCAGAACGGAATTGATCGCCCGGCGCTCGCGGATCCATCGATGCTGAACCAACTGCTTGCCCGGAAGGCCGTCGGGGATACCCGCGGCCTTGAAGACGAGCGCGGTGTCCAGTTGCGACGCACGCTGGGGCCGTGGGGCCCGACGGCACTAGGCATCGGCGCCGTGATCGGCGGCGGCATCTTCGTGATCACCGGCCAGGCCGCGGCCGAACACGTGGGCCCCGCGGTGCTGTTGTCGTTCGTGATCGCGGCGGTCTGCTGCAGCTTCACGGCGTTGTGCTATGCCGAATTCGCGACCCTGATCCCGATGTCGGGCAGCTCGTATTCCTACGCATACGCGACGCTGGGCGAGTTCGTCGCGTGGTTCATCGGCTGGAACATGGTGCCGGAATACGGCGTGTCGGCATCCGCGGTGGCGGTGAGCTGAACCGGTTACTTCAGAAGCTTCGTCGAGCACATGGGGTTCCACCTGCCTGCGGCACTGACAAGCGCGCCCATTGCGTTCGTCAACAATCACCTCGTGACCACGGGGGCATGGTTCAACCTGCCGGCGGTCGTGCTGGTGCTGGCGCTGACGTGGCTGTGCTACGTGGGCATCCGGGAATCCAGCATCGTCAACACCGGCATCGTGATCCTCAAGGTTGCGCTGATCGTGATCGTGGTCGGCTGGCACTATGTGAACCCGGAGCTGTGGCATCCCTTCATCTCGCCCGCGACGGCCCCGGAGACCTACGGTTGGGGCGGCGTGATGCGCGCCTCGACCCTGGTGTTCTTCGCCTACATCGGCTTCGAGGCGACTTCGACGGCGGCGCAGAGGCCAGGAATCCTCAGCGCGACCTGCCGATCGGCACGCTGGCGTCACTTGCGATCTGCACGGTGCTGTACATCGGGATGGCGGCGGTGCTGACGGGCTTGCTGCCCTACAAGCTGCTGGGCACGGCAGAGCCGGTCGTCACGGCGGTGGCCGCACATCCGCAGCTCAACTGGCTGCGCTGGCAGGTCGAGATCGGGGCCATGCTGGGGTTGGCGTCGGTGGTGCTGGCGATGATCATCGCCCAACCGCGCATCTTCATGATGATGGGCAACGACGGCATGCTGCCGCCGGTGTTCTCGAAGCTGCACCCGCGACACCGCACCCCCTACATCAACACGCTGATCACCGGCGCAGGCATCGCGGTGCTGGCGGCGTGTTTCCGCTGGGCGTACTGGGCGACCTGGTGTCGATGGGAACGCTGCTGGCCTTCACCGCGGTGTGCGCCGGCGTTCTGATCCTGCGCCGCACTCGCCCGGATCTTCCACGCACCTTTCGCGTGCCGTGGGCCCCGGTAACATGCAGGCTGGGCGTGCTTGCCTGCATCGACCTGCGGTACTGGGAGAACTGGTACAACTGGACGCTGATGGGTCTGTGGACCGTGTTCGGTTTCCTGATCTATTTCGGCTATGGCTATCGCCACAGCATGCTCAGGACCGTGCGCTACGCGGAGCGCCGCACGCGGCGACTTTGATTGCAGCCGGCGCGTCGCGAAAACCGCGGTTGCGAGCCCCGATGCGGCCGCGCATCGTCCAGGATGGATGGTCGCCGTGAGATCGCCCGCGGGCGCCTCACGGCCGTTGCCGGGCACCAAACGTACGCCAACGTACTGTGGATAACTCTCTATTTATCAAAACGTTAACAGCGCAAGCTACTGTTTCAGCGGAAAAAAAAATTTCCACTGGAATTTCGACTTGTCAATCTTGGCCCCTGCCGATCCCCGCGTTATGATGCTGGCTCCGAGGGATTTCCCATTGGCAGTGGACCCCGGACCGTTGCCCGGTGCGGCAAGCGCAGTCAGCTCCTCCGCTTGCCGTATCCGGGCAGCACCTTTTACGGCACTGCCGCACCGCTCACTTCAAGCTCGCCAGCGACCGACCGCTTGCGCCGAACGCGCCTGCGCAAACGGTCGGCGAGCGCGCACTCAGGCCTTGGCCTGGAAGCCGTCGCACCAGCCATCCTTGTTGACGTCGAAGCCGGGGAAGATCGCACACGGCCCCCACGTCTCGCCCGCCTTGCCCTGGAAGTGCACGCACTTGGAACAGTCCTCGCCCGCCTTGTGCGGTGGCCCCGCCTTGGTGTTGTCGTCGACATAGTGCAATGCCTTGGCGGTGGCATTGTTCTGCTGGGTCAAGTGCGGCAACGCGGCCCAGACGCGCCGCGGCAACGCGCCGAGCAACGCAGCCGCGGCGACGGCGCCACCCGCCATCTTCAGGAAATGGCGACGCGGGGTTTCGGTTTCTTCGCTCATCTCGATACTCCTCTCTCAGGTGTTGACGCGCGGACACTTCGTGCATGTTACGCCCGCCACGCGCCGGCCGCACCGTACCCGCCGCGATCACGTGCTACATTCACCCGCTGAATCAGGATCGCGTGCGCCACATGCCGCTGTCGCCAGCACAACTTGCCGAACGCCTGCACGCATGCGGCGAGGAAATCGCTCACACCGGACGTGAACTCGCGGCACGCGGGTGGACGCCGGCCACCAGCAGCAACTTCTCGATGCGGATCGACGACGCCCGGATCGCCATCACGCTGTCCGGCCGCGACAAGGGCGCGCTGACGGCCGCCGACGTGATGGCCGTCGGTCTCGATGGGCAACCGGCTGAGTCCGCGCTGCGGGCATCCGCCGAAACCGCGCTGCACTTGCAGATCTACCGCCGCGTGCCGCCGGCCGGCGCCGTCCTGCACACCCACTCGCGCAACCAGACCGTGGCCTCGCGCCTGTTTGCACCGCAAGCCGCAGTGGCGCTGCGCGGCTGGGAGCTGCAGAAGGCCATCACCGGATACACCACGCACGCCAGCGCACTCGACGTGCCGGTGTTCCCGAACTCGCAGGACATGGGTGACATCGAATCCAGCGTCGACGCCTGGCTGGACACCGGCAGGCCTCTGTACGCCTACCTGATCGAGGGCCACGGGCTTTACACTTGGGGGCGCGACATGCCCGAAGCCCGGCGCCACCTGGAAGCGCTGGAATTCCTGCTGGCCTGCGAACTTGACCTGAAGCGCCTTGGAGCCATCCCATGAGCCGTCTGCGCGTTTTCGACGAGCGCGAACCTGCGCGCCCGCTTGCAACCCACTTCGACCACGCTGACATCGCACGCGCCCTGGATGGGATCGGCGTGCGCTTCGAGCGATGGCAAGCGAACCAACCGGTCGCGCCGGGCGCCTCGCAGGAGGATGTCATTGCCGCCTACCACCACGACATCGACCGCCTGAAGCGCGAAAACGGCTACCGGGCCGTGGACGTGATCTCCCTGACCGCGGACCACCCGCAAAAGGACGCGCTTCGCCAGAAGTTCCTGTCCGAGCACGTCCACTCCGAGGATGAGGTCCGCTTTTTCGTGGCAGGCGAAGGCCAGTTCACGCTGCACGTCGACGGGCGCATCTACGACGTGCTGTGCGAGGCTGGCGACCTGATCGGCGTGCCCGACGGCACGCGCCACTGGTTCGACATGGGCCCGAATCCGCACTTCGTGGCCATCCGCCTGTTCACCAATCCCGAGGGCTGGGTCGCGAAGTTCACCGGCGACGATATCGCCGCGCGCTTCCCACGGCTGGAAAACTGAAATCCATTTTCCGCGAAGAACGCGAAGGCAAAGCGTTGATCTGGTTTTCAGGACTTTGCTGACTTTGCGTCTTTTGCGTCCTTGGCGGATTGCATGCTTCTGGCGTGGCTGAGACAACGCCAAGGAATTGGGTCATGTCCTACCTGCAAAAGTCGCTGGCAGCGGGCGAAACGATCGTGGCGGTCTTCAGGCTGCACTGGTCGATGTGGATCCGGTTCTGGCTGGTGGTCGTCGTGGCAATCATCGCGATCGTGGCACTCCTCATCGCAGCCCTGCGCTGGGGCGCGCTCGCCATCGCGGTCGTTGCCGCCCTGATCGCCGGACACCAGTGGTTGTGGCTGCGGGGGATCGAACAAGGCGTCACCAATCGCCGGGTGGTGCGCAAGACCGGCATCGTGTCGCGCAGGACCACCGAACTCCGGCTTGCGTCGATCGAGACCATCGACCTGCGCCAGAGTTTCCGGGGCCGCGTGTTCGGTTACGGCAACGTCGAAATCACGGGCCGTGGCGAAGCCACGATGGTGCTTGACCGGATCGCCCGCCCGCTCGACGTGAAGCGCGCGATCGAGGGCGCCTACTCTGCGCACGTCGAAGCGCATTCCGGCGCTGCCGCTGTATGAACGCGCACGCTGCGGGCGCCCGCGCCGTCGTCACCGACATCGAGGGCACGATCGGCTCGATCACGTTCGTCCGGGATGTGCTGTTTCCCTACGCGCGCGCGCGCGTGGCAGGCTTCGTCGAGACGCACGGCAGCGATCCGGACGTGGCCCGCTGGCTCGCTGCCGCCGCGCGCGAAGCCGGCGTCGACGACCCGGGCTCGCGGCGCGTGGTCGACGCTCTGCTGCGCTGGATCGACGAGGATCGCAAGGCCACCCCGCTCAAGGCGTTGCAGGGGATGATCTGGAAAACCGGCTACGAGGCAGGCGATTACCGGGCGCACGTTTACCCTGAAGTGCCTGCGAAGCTGCGGGCGTGGAAGACCAGGGGGCTGAAGCTGTACGTGTACTCGTCCGGCTCGGTGCCGGCCCAGAAATTGTTCTTCGGGCACACGGAAGCCGGCGACCTGGCGCCGCTCGTCGACGGATGGTTCGACACCGAAATCGGCGGCAAGCGCGAGCGGGGTTCGTACATCCGCATTTCCGAGGCGGTCGGGCTCGCGCCGACGACCATCTCGTTTCTTTCCGACACGGCGGCCGAGCTCGACGCGGCGCGCGGCGCCGGCATGCAGACGGTTCGCGTGTGCCGGCCGCCGGAACGCTGTCCGGCGTCGTCTGCGCATCCCTGTGTCGGCAACTTCGATGAGATCGCGCTGACGTGAAACGCCGTCCGGCGCTCTTCCTGCTGGCCGCCCTGATCGGCTGCGTGATCGGCGCCGGAAGCGTCTGGGGCTTCGCGATGCCGTGGCACACCCAGCGCATCGGGCAAGTCGCCCCGGCTGCGGCGCCGGCACCCGCGGCAACCGCTTCCGGGCTGCTTTCCGACGCCGACTGGCCGCAGGACGCGCCCACCCCGGAACAGGTCATCTACGCACAGCCGGAGCTGCTGGACCGTGAGATCGCACGGCTGCGACCCCGCACGCCGGGCAAGGTGAACCTGTACGCGATCGTGTTCGCGGGCGACGGCAGCGAGAACGTGTTCCGCAACGAAGCCGAATACTTCGACCGACTGCTTTCCGACCGGCTCGGCGCGCAGGGCCACGTGATCGTGCTCGAGAACAACCCGGCATCGCTCACCTCGCGGCCGCTTGCGACGTGGTCCAACCTTGAAAGTGCCCTCGATGCGCTCGCGTCGAGAATGGATCTGCAACAGGACATCCTGCTGGTGTATTTCACGACCCACGGCAGCGAGGACCATATCCTGCTGGTCGACATGGACCCACTGCCGCTGGACCAGATCGCTGCGTCGGATCTGCCGGGCATCCTCGCCGAGCACCCGTTCAAATACAAAGTGGTGATCGTCAACGCCTGCTACTCCGGCGGTTTCATCCCGCCCCTGCAGGGTACGAACACGATGGTCATCACTGCCGCCAGCGCGGATCGGTCCTCGTTCGGTTGCGGCGAACAGTCGCAACTCACCTGGTTCGGTCACGCCTTCCTGGTCGACGCGCTGAACCGGACTGACGATTTCCGGCGGGCGTTCGCGATGGCGCGCGATGAAGTCGCGCAATGGGAAAAGCGCGACGGCTATGAAGCATCCGACCCCCAACTTTCGACCGGTAGCGGCATCACCGCGCAGCTCGCGCTGTGGCGGAAGGGTTTCGAACCGGGAGCGGCGATACCGTTCGCGCCGGCGCCCGCGCTTACGGCCGGAGCGACGCCGTGACAATCGAAGATGCCAACCCGAGCCTCGTTGTCCTTGCGGCCGGGATTGGCAGTCGCTACGGCGACGTGAAGCAGCTCGCCGGCGTCGGCACGGACGATGAATGGCTGCTGGAGTACGCGATCCACGACGCGCTCGCCGCGGGCTTCGACCAGATCGTGATGGTGATCCGCGCGGCGCTGCGCGAACCGCTGCAGCGACGCCTGGCGCCGCACCTCGCCGGCCGCGCGACGCTCCGCTTCGTCGAACAGACCGTCGACACGATTCCCGAAGGTTGCCGCGTGCCGGCGGGTCGCAGCAAACCGCTGGGTACCGGCCACGCGCTGTGGTGCTGCGCAGCGCTGCTGCACGGACCTTTCGCGGTGATCAATGCCGACGATTATTACGGCCGCGAGGCCTTCAGCCTGCTCGTGGGCCATTTCCGCAGCGGCCGCGGCCCGGCGATGGTCGGCTACCGGCTTGCCGCCACGTTGTCGAGCCACGGCAGCGTCAACCGCGGCGTGTGCCGCGTCGACCGGAACGGCCACCTTCAAAGCGTCACCGAATTCACCGACATCGCGGAGCGCGGCGGCACGCTGGGCGGCAAGGCGCCGGACGGCAAGCGCGCGCCGCTCGCGCCGGATGCCGTGGTGTCACTGAACTGCTGGGGACTGCGGCCGGCGCTGCTGCCCGACCTCGAGCGCGGTTTGCGCGAGTTCCTCGCGCATGCCGGCGCGGCCGACGAGTACTTCCTGCCACACGCCATCGCGGCGCATCTGTCCGAGCGCGGCGAAACGCTTGCGGTCCTGCCGACCCACGACCACTGGCTGGGCCTCACCTACCCCGCCGATCGCGACGAGGTGGTCGCCTCGATCGGGGCGCTGCACGCCGAAGGCGCGTACCCGACACCGCTGTGGTCGCGCGCGTGAACGACGTTGCGAGCATTGATCTTGCCACCCGAAACGGGCTTGCCGAAGCCTGGGGGCTGTCGCCGGACGCACGCTTCGCGCCGCTCGGCAATGGTCTGATCAACCGCACCCTGCTGGTGACCGATGACGGACGCCACCGCGTGCTGCAATGCCTCAACGTCCACGTGTTCCGCGATCCGGGCCTGGTGATGCGCAACTGCCACGCGGTCACCGCGCACCTCGGCCGTGAACGCGCCGCGGGTCGCTACGCCTATGCGGTGCTCGAGCTGGTGCCGACGCTCGCGGGCGCGCCGGCTGCGGTGCTGGCGGATGGCACCTGGTGGCGCATGTACCAGCACGTGCCGGATACCCGCACCCACGACACCGCCGCCGTGCCCGCGCTCACGTTCGAGGCCGGGCGCGGGTTCGGCGCCTTCGCCGCGGCGCTCGCCGGGCTCGCGCGCGGTGCCGTGGCCGATGTCATCCCCCATTTTCACGACCCGGTCCGACGCTTCGACGCATTCCGCGCTGCGCTCGCGGTCGACCGGGTCGAACGCGCCGCGCAGGCCGTCCGCGAGTGCGCCGCCGCGCGGACATTCACCCACGAACTCGAGCACTGGCGGGCGCTGCTGGCGGCCGGACTGCCGTGGCGCATCACCCACAACGACTGCAAGCTGAACAACCTGTTGTTCGATAGCTCCGGGCAGGCCATCTGCGTCGTGGACCTCGACACCGTGATGCCCGGAACCCTGCTGTTCGACTTCGGCGACATGGGTCGCACCATGCTGAGTCCGGTGGCCGAGGACTCCACCGATCTCGCGCACGTCGACGTCCGGCACGAACACTTCGCCGCGCTCGCCCGCGGCTACATGGAGGGTTGCGGTCCACTGCTGACGCCGCTCGAGCGCGACAACCTCGTTTTCGCGGTCCGACTGATCACGGGCGTGATCGGCCTCAGGTTCCTCACCGATTATCTCGACGGCGACCGCTATTTCCGCGTCACGCATCCGACCCACAACCTCGAACGCGCGCGCAACCAGTTCGCGCTTTACGCCGCGCTGCTCGCCGAGACGGATACCTTGCATACCCTGGTACCCGGATCAGGCTGAAGCGGCGGCCGACGCCGCGGCATGCCGCTGCGCCAGCACGGCCACGACGTCCGCCAAGGACGCGCCCCGTGCGCGCAGCAACACCATGAGGTGATAGGCAAGGTCGGCCGCCTCGTTCAGCAACGCCGTATCGTCCTGCGCCACCGCGGCCAACGCGGCTTCGACGCCCTCTTCCCCGACCTTCTGTGCAATCCTGCGGATACCGGCATCGAACAGGCTCGTCGTATAGCTGCCCGGCGGGCGCTCGACGGCGCGCCGTGCGATCAACGCATCCAGTTCGCCGAGAAAACCCAGCGTCGGCTTCGCCAGATCGCCGAAACAACTCTGCGTGCCGAGATGGCAGGTCGGTCCGTGCGGTTCGGCGCGCACCAGGAGCGCGTCGCGGTCGCAGTCGGCATGGATGGATTTCACGGCCAGCACGTGGCCAGAGGTTTCACCCTTCTTCCAGAGGCATTGCCTGCTACGGCTCCAGAACGTGACGCATCCCGACGCGCGCGTCGCCGCCAACGCCTCTGCGTTCATATAGCCGAGCATCAGCACTTCGCCCGTTGCATGATCCTGCACGACCGTGGGCAGCAGGCCACCGCCCTTGGCCCAGTCGAGTCGCTCCAGGGTTTCCATTGCCACGGTCGCCTCCGCGCTCATGTCCGCACCACGATGTCGTGCGCGCGCAGCCACGCCTTCAGTTCCGGAATCGCGATGTCGCCCGCATGGAACACGCTGGCCGCCAGCGCACCGTCGACGTCGGCCTCGGCAAACACGGCACGAAAATGTTCGGGCGCCCCCGCACCGCCGGATGCAACCAGCGGAACCCCGCAGACGGCGCGCACCGCGCGCAACTGGCCGATGTCGTAGCCACGGCGAACGCCGTCGCTGGCCATGCAATTCAGCACGATCTCGCCCGCACCCCGTCGTTGGACCTCGGCGACCCAGTCCAGCGTGCGCCGCGCCAACGCCCGCGTCCGCCGTGTATCGCCGGTGTACTGACGCACCCGCCACTCGCCGTCGTCGTCGCGCAGCGAGTCGATGCCGACCACCACGCATTGCACCCCGAAAGAATCGGCGAGCTCGTCGATCAGTTCCGGCCGTTCCAGCGCCGGCGAATTCACGGACACCTTGTCCGCACCCGCATGCAACACGCTGCGCGCATCCGGTACGCTGCGGATGCCCCCGGCCACGCAGAACGGGATGTCGATCCCGCGTGCCACGCGCGCCACCCACTCGACATCGACCATGCGGTTTTCAGGACTCGCGGAAATGTCGTAGAACACCAGCTCGTCGGCGCCTTCGTCGCGATAGCGCAGCGCGAGGTCCACGATGCCGCCCGCGACGACGTGGTCGCGGAACCGCACCCCCTTCACGACCTTGCCGTCCTTCACGTCGAGGCAGGCGATGACGCGGCGACTCAGCATGCCAATGCTTCCACCAAGGTGAACCGCTGCTCCAGCAATGCGCGGCCCAGTACCACGCCGCGTACGCCCACCGCTCGCACGCTGCGGATGTCGTCCAGTGAACACGCACCGCCCGAAGCCTGGATCTCGAAACCAGGTGCGAGGCGGTGCAAGTCGCGGTACAGGTCGAGATTGAATCCGCCCAGCGTGCCATCGCGCGCGATGTCGGTGCACAGGACGTGGCCCGCACCCGCGCGCACGTAGTGCGCGGCGAGCGCGTCGAGCCCTACCCCGGAGTCTTCGGTCCAACCGTGCACCGGCAACCGCCACGCGCCGGCCTGGCGCCGAACGTCCAGTGCGACCACCACCCGGTCCGCCCCGAACTGGCCGATCCAGGCCGCCGTCGTCTGCGGCTCCTGCACAGCGAGACTGCCGACCACCACGCGCGCGATACCCGCCGCGTACAGCCGCTGCAAGTCGTCGGCGGTGCGCACACCGCCACCCGCCTGCACCCTGAGCGACCCGGACCGGGCGATCGACTCGATCACGGCGAGGTTGCGAAAACGCCCCGAACGCGCGCCATCGAGATCGACCACGTGCAGCCACTGCGCGCCTGCGTCCGCATGGCGTTGCGCCAACGCGACCGGGTCGTCGGGGAACACCCTTTCGCGCGCATAGTCGCCCTGGCGCAGGCGCACGACGTGGCCACCACGCAAGTCGATCGCGGGGATCACATGAAAGGTCATGCGGCGAGAAAGTTCCTCAGGACCGACATTCCCAATGCCGCGGACCGCTCGGGATGAAACTGCACGCCCATGAAGTTGCCCTGGCCTACCGCGGCCGAGAACACTCCACCGTATTCGCAGGTCGCCAGCGTCGCCGCGCAAACCGGCACGGCGTGGCTGTGCACGAAGTAGGCCCAACCCTCGCCGGCATCACCCGCACACAACGGGTGCGCCGTGCAGGCCGTGACCCGGTTCCATCCCATGTGCGGTACGCGCACGCCGGGGTCATCGAACCGGCGTACCGGAACGTCGATCACGCCAAGGCAGTCGACATCGCCCTCGTCCGAGTGCGCACACAGGAGCTGCATGCCGAGGCACACGCCCAGCACGGGCTGCGTCAGCGAGCGCAACGCATCGACCAGCCCCGACTCGCGCAAGCGGGCCATCCCTCGCGCCGCCACACCCACGCCCGGCAGGATCACGCGCCCGGCGCGACGGATTGCGTCCGCAGCGGACGTCAATTCGGCCTCGACGCCGAGGCGTTGCAGCGCATAGCGCACCGAGCCCGTGTTGGCCCCGCCCGCATCCACCATGACCACGTTCACGCCAGCACGCCCTTGGTGGTTGGCAAAGCGTCGCCTTCGCGTCGCGCCGCCTCCCGCAGCACGCGCGCGACGACCTTGAAGCACGCTTCGACCATGTGGTGCGCATTCTCGCCACGCACCGACAGGTGCAGGGTCGCGCCCAACGCATCGCACAGCGAACGGAAGAAATGCGGGACGAGTTCGGTCGGCAATTCGCCCACCCGTTCGCGCGGGAACCGGCCATGGAACACGAAACCGGCGCGCCCGGAGAGATCCAGTCGCGCATCCGCCGCGGCCTCGTCCATCGGCAGCGAAAACCCGTAACGGGCGATGCCGCGCTTGTCGCCCAGCGCGCGGCGGAGCGCTTCCCCGATCGCGATCGCGCAATCCTCCACGCTATGGTGCTCGTCCACCCGCGTGTCGCCTTTGCAGTGCACGGCCAAGGCAAAGCCGCCGTGCTTGCCGAGCTGCTCCAGCATGTGGTCGAAAAATCCGATGCCCGTCGCGACATCGGGATCCCCGGCTGCGTCCAGGTCGACCCTCACCACGATGTCCGTCTCACGGGTGGCACGGTGGACCTCCGCCGTGCGCGGCCGATCCAGCAACCGGTGCGCGATCTCGCGCCACGCGATGCCGGTCGCGCCGACGCGGAAACCGCGTACGCCGAGGTTGGCGGCAAGCTGCATGTCGGTGTCCCGGTCGCCCACCAGGACGGAATCGGTACGGCTCCATCCGTCGTCCACGAGGTAACGGCGCAGCAGGCCGGTGCCGGGTTTGCGCGTGTCGAGGCCCTCGTGCTCGAAGCTGCGGTCGACCAGGATTTCGCAAAACCGGATTCCCTGCGATGCGAGGATGCGCAACAGCAGTTCCTGCGGGCCGCGGAAGGCGGTTTCCGGGAAAACCTGCGTACCGAGTCCATCCTGATTGGTCACCATCACCAGTTCATAACCCGCCGCCACGCAACGCTGCAGCGCCGCGATCACGCCGGGGATCAGGTCGAACTTCCCGAAGTCGTCGAGCTGTCCGTCCGGCGGTTCCACGACGAGGCAGCCATCGCGGTCAAGGAACATCAATTTGCGCATCAGGCGGACAACTCCGTCCGGCCCGCGGCCGCTCGCGCCCTGCGCGCCCGCTGCAGTGCCGCCAGCGTATCGAGCACGCGGTCGTTCTCGGCAGGCGTGCCGAGGCTGATCCGCAAGGCATCGTCCAGGCCCCGGTACCGCCGCACGTCCCGCACCACGACATCCGCGTCCAGCAATGCCGACATGGCGGAGCCTGCATCATGGAAACGCACGGCAAGGAAATTGGCCTGCGAAGGCAGCACCCCGCGCACGCAGCGCAACCCGGCGAGCTCTGCCCGCACGCGGCTGCGTTCACCGCGAATGGCCGCGGCGCGCCCGAGCATCAGGCACTCGCCATCGCCCGACAGCACGCGCAACGCGGCTTCCACGCACGGCGTCGGCAGCGGATACGGCGGCATGATCCTGCGCAGCAAGGCGATGACGCGTGCATCGGCGAGCACGGCCCCGATCCGCGCGCCCGCCAGCGCCCAGGCCTTCGACAGGGTACGCAGCACGACCAGGTTGGGCAGCCCACCGATGCAATTCGCGACGCTGCCGCACTCGCCTTCGGGCTCGACGAATTCGACATAGGCTTCGTCGGCCACGACCAGCGCCTTGCCTGCAAGCGCTTCCGCCAGACGCACGATCGCCGGGCGCGGCACGCTCGCACCCGTCGGGTTGTTGGGCGCGCACACGAACACCAGCTTCACGGACGGTCCGGCCGCCGCGAGCACGGCATCGACATCCAGCATGAAATCGTCGCGCAGCGGCGCTTCCACCACGCCCGCGCCCTGCACGCGCGCACACTGGGCGTACATCCCGAACGTCGGCGGCGAAACCAGGATCGCGTCGCGGCCCGCAGCGCAGAACGTGCGCACCAACAGGTCGATGCCTTCGTCGCTGCCGCGCGCGACCAGGATCCGGTCCTCGGCCACCCCGTAAAGACCGGCCAGCCGCCGGACCAGTTGCCGTGGTTGCGGGTCGGGGTAGCGGTTCCAGTCTGCGCCACCAACCGCCGGCCACGGCGACTCGTTGGCGTTGAGCAGGGTCGACCCGCGGCGCGCTTCCATGCGTGCGGAGGAATACGGCTGCAAGGCGCGAACGTCCGCGCGCGCGAGGTCGGCGGGATTCATGCGGCGGACCTCTCGCCTGCGGCGTACGCGGTGCCGGCACCGAGCGCGGACAACCGCACCGCGACGGCGCGGCGATGCGCCTCCAATTGTTCGGCCCGCGCCAGGGTGGCCGCGCAAGGCCCGACCATGCGCAGGCCATCGGGGGTGCACGCCTGCACGGTGATCTGCTTCTGGAAGCTCGCGACCGACACGCCGCTGCAACTGCGTGCCCAGCCATGGGTCGGCAGGACGTGGTTGCTGCCGCTGCAGTAGTCACCCAACGACTCCGGCGTCCACGGTCCCAGGAACACGGAGCCTGCGCTTTCGATCGAATCCAGCCAGCGGCGTGGCTCACGCACCTGCACGATCAGGTGCTCGGGTGCATACCGGTTGCCGACCACGAACGCTTCCGCGGTCGAGCCGACCCGAATCAGGCAGCCGTGTGTCAGTGCCTCGCGCGCGATCGCGGCGCGTGGCAGCGTTGCGCACTGCAGCGGCACCTCCCGTTCCACTGCATCGAGCAGCGACACCGAATCGCTCACCAGCAACACCTGCGAATCCGGCCCGTGCTCGGCCTGGGACAACAAATCGGCCGCAACGAACGCCGGATCGGCGGAATCATCGGCGATCACCAGCACCTCCGAAGGCCCCGCCGGCATGTCGATCGCGGCACCATCGGGATCCGCGGCGACCTGCAACTTGGCTTCGGTGACGAACGCATTGCCCGGACCGAACAGCTTGTCGCAACGCGGCACCGATTCGGTCCCGTACGCCATCGCCGCGATCGCCTGCGCGCCGCCGACCTTGAACGCCGCGTGCACCCCGCAGGCGCGCGCCGCATGCAACACCGTCGGATCGCAGCCGCCGTCCGCGCGCGGCGGCGTACACAACACGACTTCAGGGCAACCCGCAAGCCGCGCCGGCACGCCCAGCATCAACATCGTCGAAGGCAGCGCCGCGCTGCCCGCCGGCACGTACAGGCCAACCCGCCGGATCGGGCGGGACACCCGTTCCACCCGAACGCCGCGTGCGGTTTCCACCGCGACCGGTCCTGCCGTGCAGGCGCGGTGGAAAGCCTCGATGCGACCCGCCGCTTCGGCGATTGCCCGTTTCAGGAGCGGGTCCACCGCAGCCTCCGCCGCATCGAACTCCGCCTCGGCGACCTTGATGCCGGTGATCGCCACCCCGTCGAACCGTGCCGTGTACTCGCGCAGCGCGGCATCGCCGCGCACGCGGACCGCCGCGATGATGGCCGCCACCGTCGCACGCAGGGTTGCGCTGCGCGATGGCAGTGGCCGCGACAGCGCCTCCGCGCGTGCCGCCTCGTCCAGCGCGGGCCAGTCGATGCGTTTCATGCAAGCGCCCTCTCGACGGGCAGCACGAACAACTCGCGCGCGCCCGCGCGCTGGATCGCTTCCAACTGCCGCCAACCCAGCTCGTCGGGGCACAACGCCTGCACCATGACCTGCCCGGGTTGCCCGTCCATCTGCAATACGGTCGGATGCGGCGCACCCGGCAAGGCCGCGACGACCGCCTGCACGCAATCGCGCGCGGCCTGCAACAGCAACAGCCGCGAACCGCGCACCCGGACAACGCCGTCGATCCGGCGCAACAGCAGCTCGATGGCGTCGCGGCGCGCGTCCGCCGGCAGCGTACCGGACGCGACCAGCACGGCTTCGCTGTCCAGCACCCGATCGACTTCACGCAACTGGTTGGCGGCCAGCGTCGCGCCACTCTGGACCAGATCGCAGATGGCATCCGCCGTGCCGAGCCTGGGAGCGATTTCCACCGAGCCCGCGAGCGTCACGATGTCGGCGGCGACACCTTGCCGATCCAGCCAGCCGCGCAGCAGGGCGGGATACGACGTCGCGATGCGCAAGCCGGCGAGCGAGGACGCCCCGGCGTAGGCGCGGTCCTGCGGTACCGCGATCGCCAGGCGGCAGCGTCCGAAGCCGAGGTCGCGCAGGCTGCGCAGGGAACCGCCGGCGGCTTCGGCGGCCCGCTCCGCGAACACGTTGCGCCCAACCATGCCGAGGTCGCACACGCCCTGCTCGAGCAGCGCCGGGATGTCGTCGTCGCGCACCAGCAACAGGTCGACGGGTTCACCGTCACCGTAGCAGAACAACCCGTCGCGGCTGCGCCGGAAGCGCAGGCCGCAACGGTCCAGGAGTTCGAAACAGGGATCGCTGAGGCGCCCTGACTTCTGCACTGCGATGCGCAGGCGTTCGCGCGGCGTCATGCCCGCCGCTCCCTCGCCGTGGCGCCGCGCCGCGTAACCCGCGCGGCGGCCTTGAGGTAGCCGCCATTGCCGTGGTTGAGGAACCGCGCGACGCGCCCGATGGTGGTGATGCTGACCGCGGTGTGTGCGTGGATTTCGCGGTAGGGCGTACCCTTCAGCACGTGCGGCACCACCGACCAGCGATCGACCAGCGACTCCAGTTCCGCCGGCGTGCACAGGTCGTGCAGGAAGGCACGCATTTCGGCGACGTCGCGCAACGACAGCAGCGCCCTGCACAGGTCCGTCTCGGCCGATTGCGGCGTCTCCTCGGGGTCGAGCATTCTGCGTTTCATCGTCACTCCGGGGCAGCGGTGCGGGGGTCGCCCGTGAACATTTATTGTATTAACGCGCTAATACACTGAACCGAAGAGTAACGGCGAAACCGGCGCGGCGCAAGCGCCGCCGCCGCGGCTGCTTCAGGAAGGATTCAACGGGTCCTCGAGCCGCGTCACGCGCCGAGCGCGCGGTCGCGAACCAGCCGGCAGGCGGCGGCCACGTCGGGCCCCATCGCGCGGTCACGGTGCATGAATGCGACGGATTCGCGCAGGCGGCCATGCGCAGCCGCGATCGCGGCGCCGGGCCGGAACGCGTCCGATTCCGCGAGTTGGCCGGCGAGGGACTGCACCTCGCGTTCGAACTGCGCACGCTGCGGATGCCCCGCTGGCGGCGAATTCCCGATCTTCGCCACCAGCGCCTTCCACCCGCCCACGGCGGCGAGACGCCGCGCCGCATTGAGCATCTTGTTGCGGTAGTCCAGCGCTTGGGCCGCCGTGTACAGTTCCAGCGCCAGCACATCGGATAGATCATGCGTCATGGCGAGCACCTGGCGTGCCTCGTTCGCCCCCATCGAGACGTGGTCCTCGGCGTTGGCGCTGGTGGGGATCGAATACACGCTGGCCGGGTGCGCGCGCGTCGCCAGATCATTCACCAGCGCCGCCGCGGTGTACTGCACGATCATGAAGCCGGAATCGGTGCCATCCTCGTTGCCGGTCAGGAACGCGGGCAGGCCGTCGTTGGTCGCGAAATCCACCAGCTTGTTGAGGCGGCGCTCGGAAATCGACGCCAGCACGGGAATCGCGGCCTTGACGTAACTCATCACCAGCGCCAGCGGCATCCCGTGGAAGTGCCCCGCCGAAATCACCTGCTCCTCGATGTGCTTCGCGTCCACGTTGTCGGGAAAGATCAGCGGATTGTCCGTGACGGCATTCAGTTCGACGTCGACCACGCGGCACGCTTGCGCCCAGGCATCGCGCACGGCGCCATGCACCTGCGGCATGCAACGCAGGCAATAGGCATCCTGCGGCTGGTGCTTCTTGCCGCCACGGAATGGCAGGAAGCGCTGGTAGAACGCTTCCCGGCCATGGCGCCGGTCCGCGGGCACCCATTCCCAGCGGATGTCGAATGACAGCGACTGGTCTTCCGGCGTACTCCACGCCTGCGCAGTCCAGGCGTGGAAGCGCGGTACCAGATGGTAGGGGATGTCGACCAGCGTGGAGCCGGCAAGCAGCTCGCGCACGTGTTGCGCCACCGCCACCTGCCCCGGGTGCGGCCGCAGGGCGTGCACGTCTTCGCGCAGCGCGCCGCTGCGGCCGGCGAAGGCGTCCAGCGTCATCGCCGCCGCCAGGTCGGCGACGCCAAGCAGGTATTCCAGTTCGTCCAGCGCCAGCACGGCCATCGCCAGCATCTGCGCGGTGCCATTGTTGAGCGCGAGGCCTTCCTTGAAGGACAGCTTCATGGGCTGCAGGCCCGCGCGTCGCAGCGCTTCCGCGCCCGGCATGCGTTCGCCTGCATGGAACGCTTCCCCGCCGCCCAGCAGCACGATGGCGAGGTGCGACAGTGGCGCGAGGTCGCCGCTCGCGCCCACGGAACCTTTCGCCGGCACCACTGGCACGATGCCGCTGTTCAACATGGCGGCCAAGGCGCGCAAGGTTGTCACGCGGATCCCGGAATGTCCGCGCATCAGCGTGTTGATCCGGATCGCCAGCATTGCGCGTACCGCGTCTGCCGCCAGCGGCTCGCCCACGCATACCGCGTGGGTGATGATGAGGTTGTGCTGCAGTTCCTCGGGCAAGTTT
>JBOHYX010000005.1:0-20254 GCA_050738115.1 Rhodanobacteraceae bacterium | reverse complement strand
AGCCGGGTCGCGCAGCGCCAACCGTGTCCCGTCGCCGCACGCCGTGGCTGTGGGCCGCGGCGGCCGTGTCGCTGGTGGCGCTCGGTGCCGGGCTCGCGTGGTGGCTGGTACCGCGCGGGATCGCCGGCGACGCGCCCGCCCTGCCACGCGTCGCGCTGCTGCCGATCGAAAATGAGACCGGCGACACCGCGCTCGACTGGGCCGTGCGCGGAGTGCCGGGGCTGATGGGCAGCCTGCTCGACCAGTCGCGCGGCTTCGACATGATCGACCCGCTGCAGGTTGCGCGCGCATGGGAATACAAGCCAGCGGAGGGAATCAGCCGGGCCGAGCACACTCGCGCGGTCACACACGCGGCGGTAGTGATCGGCGGCCGCCTGCGAAGAGTGGCGGACCTGTACGAATTGACCCTCTCCGTGGATGCCAGCCCGGGCCGGGCGAGCCCCGATATCACGATCACGGGGTCCGAACCCGGCGCGCTCGCGGTCGCGGCCATTCCGCGCCTGCGCAACGCCCTCAAGCTCGACATGCCGACCCCCCTGCCGTCGGGCGCGACGCCGCAGGATCCATTCGTCGCGCAGACCTTCGCGCGCGGGATGAACGCCGCCATGCACGGGAAATGGTCGGATGCCAAGCCCTACTTCGCCGTCGTCGCCAAGTCCGATCCGGACTTCCTCGCAGGGCGTTATCGGCTCGCCCAGGCGCAGATCCGCACCGACCAGGCCGCTGCAGCGCAGGAAACCCTGCGCCGGTCGTTGTCCAGCGCCACCCGGCGGGACACGCCGGAGATCGCCGCGCAGGCACTGAAGGAACTCGCCTACATCTCGCAACTGCGGCACGCATTCGCGGACACGATCACGCTGCTCGAGCAGGCGCGGCCTTTCGCCGAGCGCGCGCGCAATGCCGAAATCCAGGCGCAGATCGCGATCATCCTGGCGCAGGCCGAGGCGAGCCTCAAGCACAACGACGCGGCCCGACAAAGCCTGGAAACCGCAGGCGACCTGATCGATCGCAATGCATTGCACCAGCTCCGGCCGGCGTTCCACTGCGCCGAGATTTTCATCGCCAATGGCCGCGATGACTTTGCAGACTTGGAGAAAGCAGCGCGTGCGAGCCTGGCCGCCAATCAGGCAATCGGGGATGAGCGCGGCAGCACCACGGCCATTTTCAACGTCGCCTACGCGATGGAAAACATGGGCCGGCGGGTCGAGGCGCTGCCGCTGTGGTCGCAGGCCTGGCAGTGGGCGCGCCAGCACCAGGACAACGCATTGGAACTCCGGTCCGGCTGGTATCTCGCCAGCGGCCTGTTCAACACGGGCCTGGACGATCGTGCCGCCGCGATCGGATTGCGCGATTGGCATCTTCCACGGGCCAACGACGCGGTCCTCCTGCGGCTCGCCGGGAAGTGGGCATCCACCCACGGCAACATCGATCTCGCGCGACGCGTCGCAGAACGCCAGCAGCCGTTGCGGGACGGCGCGTCCTCCACACTCGGCGGGATTTCATCGGACGTACCGGCGCTCGCGCAGGACAGACCGGGTTCCTGACCTTCCGCGTGGAGTCGGCAAGGCCCTGCGACCCCGCAAAGAGCCGATACCGCCGTATTCCCCGATGCGTTCCACGGCGGGCAGGAGTGCGAGCGCGCATGGATCGAGCTCACGGGTGACGAGGGCCACTGGTGCGTGTGCGCCCTCGATGGCGCGTCCGGTCCCCCGCAACCTCTGGGTTCGGCCCGTTCCGGACGTTCGAGATGCCGGCCGGCCCTGCGTGTCGATACATGACTCGGGGTGTTGCATCACGGTTGTCGCGTGTAGCGCGACGCGCTACACTTTACCCGTGATCGTCAGCTTCCGCCGCAAGGGCTTGGGAACGCTGTACCGCACTGGTTCGGCTCGCGGCGTGCAGGCGGCGCACGCGGACAAACTTCGCCGCGTGTTGTCAGCGCTCGACGCTGCAGGATCGCCGGCGGAATTGAATCGCCCAGCCTACCGACTACACCCGCTCAAAGGTGAGTTGAAGGGTCACTGGTCAATATGGATCAACGGCAACTGGCGCGCCACGTTCCGCTTCGCTGGCACGGATGTCGAGCTGGTGGATTACACGAGTTACCACTGAACGAGTTAAACGCCATGATGAAGAACCCCCCGCATCCGGGCGAGCTGCTGCGCGAAGACGTGTTGGGTCCGCTGGGGATCGAAGTAACCGACGCGGCCCAGCGACTTGGAATGTCGCGCACGACTTTGTCACGCGTCATCAATGGCCGTGCCGGCATCAGTCCCGACCTTGCGGTACGGTTGGAGCGGGCCGGGGTCAGCACCGCCCGCTTCTGGATGACGCTACAGGCCAATTATGAATTGGCTCAAGCGGAGCAGCGGCGGCAGCCCAAGGTCCAGCCCCTACAAGACGCCGCGCCCGTTCACGACGTCAATCGACGATGCGGGAAGGAGGTCGGCAAGCGCGGTATGCGCCAACGGCGCACGAATGCGAGGACCGGCGGGCGATAGGTGCAGCACAGCAGTTCCAGCGCACGCCGCGACGCGGCGGGATCGCCGCGCGCCTGCAGCACCACACTCCAGCGGGTCGTATCGAATCGGCCCATGGCACCGCGCCCTCACGCGGCGTATCGACAGGCGTCCGGTCCGCCTGCCTCGATGCGATTATGCCCGAACCGGGGGCACCTGCAATGCACATCCGGACGTGTCCTGTACGGGCGTGGTGGGCCCGGGTCCGCCATCGCCGGCTACCCGCGTACCCGCGCCACGACCATCGTGTAGTTGTCCGCCGGCGTGCGCGCTTCGACGAGGCTGCGGCAGGCGGCGGCAAAGCGGCTTGGCGTCCCGGACGACCGGCCGATCCGAACGATGTCGTCCGGGTCCAGCCGGTTGTAGGCGCCGTCCGACACAATCAGCAGCCAGTCATTCGGCTGGACGTCCATTTCGATCTTCTGCACCACCGGCAGGTCCGGAATGCCCAACGCGCTCTCCAGCATGTTCTTCCCCGGGTGATGCGCGAAATCGTCAGCAGACAGCAGTCCTTGCCTGAACATCCGTGCCGCCACGGAATGGTCTTGCGACAACTGGGTGACGCCATCGCAGCTTGCAACCAGGAGGCGCGTGTCCCCGCAATGCGCGGCCACCAGCTTTTCGCCGGCGACGCAGATCACGGTGAGGGTCGTCGCCATCGCGCCGCGGTCCCGGTGCTGCCTTTGCTGTTGGCGAATGCCGGCGTGGCATTCCAGCACCAGATCAGCCAGGTCACCCGCGGCCATGCCTGCAGCGATGGCACGCCCGCGCAGATGGTCGACGGCATAGCTCGACGCGTAGTCGCCGCCACCCATGCCGCCCAGCCCGTCGGCCACCGCGGCGGAAAAAGTGTCTCCCGCCCACCAGAACGCGTAACGATCCTCGTTCGATGGGCGTGCGCCAATTCCCGAAAAACCCGCCGCGCCTTCGATCACCGACGATTCTCCGCGGCGGTACTTGAGAATTCGAGCCGTTCCACGCTGCACACCACAGGCCTGCGCCAGCAGGAAGTTTAGCCACGCGTGGAACCTGCCGGAGCGCCGCTCGCGGCGTGGCGGCGCGCAGCCGCGAGCGGCGCGTGCGTGCGGGCGCATTCAGCCGACGCGGACCACCGGAGCGGCGGCGCCGAGCTTGCCGTATGCCGCGCTTCGCGCCCGGCGCACAGGCGTTCCAGTCGCAGCTCCTCGCCACGCTCGACCAACCAGCGCTCGCGGTCAATGTCCACGGCCTCCGGCGGACCGCCGAGGCGTGCGGCCTCGCCCGCGCGATATCGGCAGAAGTCCACGTACTCGTCCAGTTCGGCGCGCAGGCCCTGCATCGCAAGGTCGACCAGCAGCGCGCGATCGAGCCCGCCGATCGAAGGCACGTCGAACGGAACCAGCGCAACCGGACCATCCAGGTAACCGAGCAGATCCTGGGCGCGAACCAGCAGCCCCGGATCCAGCACCCATGCCTCGTCCGCCAGCATCGCGCGAACTTCGGCGGCGCGCCGCATCCGCGTGCGGATGAAGCGGGAGCCATTGCCCGCCCCGACCGCGCGCGCAAGCCGCCGCGCGGCGCCGGCGATCTGGTTCGCGCTCAACGCCGGCGTGCCGGGCGCGACCCGTGCCACGCAATCGTTGAAACAGCGCAGGTCGGCATCGTCGATGTCGAGCGCCGGGGCCTTCGACGGGACGACCATGGACCATTCCGGGTTGAGGTCCAGGCGCATGCAGGTGCGGTTGAAATCATCGTTGATGGTAGGCATCGTGAGTTCCTTCAGGTGCGCGCGGCACGAATGTCGCGTTCCCCCTTGCATTCGGGGAATCCCGGGCGCGGTTACAACCGCGCCGCAACCTCGCCCGAAGCCCGCACTATTGGTCAATTCCGCGGCCGCGGAAGCGAGTAGCATCCAGAGTCAGTGTCCGGAGACGTCGGGTGGCACCGGTTAGTCGCCTTGCAATTGCGATTCTCGTGCTGGGGTCGACCGTGGCGAGCGCGCGGGCCAATCCAGCGCTCTGGGTCACGCGCAGTCCGACTGCGGTCGTGTACGTCTTCGGGACCATGCATGTACTGCCGAAGGGCGCGCACTGGCACTTCCCCGCGCTCGATCGGGCGCTGGCTGCGAGCCGCTCGCTGTACGTCGAGGAAGACGACGAATCCCACGTCGAGACCGAAGCCCTCATCCTTAAATACGGCATCACGCCGGTCGATCGCGCCAACGTCAAGGCGATGCTGAATTTCGACAGCGTCTATACGAACGACGTCACCGTGATGGGAAACCCGTACGTGCTGTCAGGCGAGATGGACTCAAGTGACCAGGCAAAGCTGCGCACCGCAGTGACGCAGTCCCGCATCACCGACGGCATGACCATGGTGCAGGCGATGAAGCCGTGGCTGGCTGCGTTGATCCTGGCCAATGCAGCGATGCGCGGCGCCGGATACGAGCCGACCTTCGGCGTCGACTCGAAGCTTGAACGCGAATTCCGGGCGCAACACAAGCCGGTGCATTCGCTCGAGACGGCGCAGGATCAGATCACCCTGTTCGCCAAGGCCCCGCATTCGGTGCAACTCGACCTGCTGAAGGCCGTCCTGGGCGACCGTACCCGCGGCTACGTGCAGGTGGCACAACTGGCGCACGACTGGTTGGCCGGAAACGCCGCGGCGATCGCCTCGGCACTCAACGGCAGCCTGCGCAGCGATTACCCGGCGCTTTACGCGACGTTGATCGTCCAACGCAACCGCTACTTTGCCCAGCGCATCAAAAAGCTCCTGGACCGGCACGGGACCTTTTTTGTGGCCATCGGCGCCGCGCACCTCGCCGGACCGGACAGCGTTCAGGTGCAACTGGAAAAGTTGGGCGTCGACACCAGCCGCGTCCACTGACGCGCCGTCGGCCGACCGAGGACGGCCGAACCGCCGCCGCCGCCCGCGGGGACGCCGCCGAGCTTCAGGTCTGCCGCCAATTCCGCGACAATGCGCTATTTGCGTCCGTCGCAGGTCCGCCATGGCAGTGCCTGAAGGCAATTTCGAACAAATTCCGCTGCGCGAATACGCCGAGCGCGCGTACCTCGACTACTCGATGTACGTGGTGCTCGACCGCGCGCTGCCTTTCATCGGCGACGGGCTGAAGCCGGTCCAGCGCCGGATCGTCTACGCGATGAGCGAGCTTGGCCTCGCCGCCACGGCCAAACCGAAGAAGTCGGCGCGCACCGTCGGCGACGTGATCGGCAAGTTCCATCCGCACGGCGACACGTCGGTGTACGAGGCGATGGTGCTGATGGCCCAACCGTTCTCGTACCGCTATCCGCTGATCGACGGCCAGGGCAACTTCGGCTCGCCGGACGATCCCAAATCCTTCGCCGCGATGCGGTATACGGAATCGCGCCTCACGCCGATCGCGGAACTGCTGCTGGGCGAGCTCGCGATGGGTACCGTCGAGTGGGCGCCGAACTTCGATGGGACGCTGAAGGAACCGTCGTGGCTGCCGGCGCGATTGCCGCACGTCCTGGTGAACGGCTCGACCGGGATCGCGGTCGGCATGGCGACCGACATCCCGCCGCACAACCTGCGTGAAGTGGCGGCGGCGTGCATCCACCTGCTGGACGAGCCCGGCGCCAGCATCGCCGAACTGTGCGAACACGTGCGCGGGCCAGATTATCCGACCGCTGCCGAAATCATCACGCCGCGCAACGAGCTTGCCGCGATGTACGCGACCGGCAACGGCTCCGTCCGCTGCCGCGCGGTGTACACCGAAGAGCGCGGCAACGTCGTGCTGACCGCGTTGCCGCACCAGGTCTCGCCGGCCAAGGTCATCGAGCAGATCGCCGCACAGATGCGCGCGAAGAAGCTGCCGATGCTGGAGGACGTGCGCGACGAATCCGACCACGAAAATCCGGTGCGGCTGGTGCTGATCCCGCGCTCCAACCGCATCGACACGGATGCGATGATGCAGCACCTGTTCGCGACCACCGACCTGGAGAAAAGTTTTCGCGTCAACCTCAACATGATCGGACTGGACGGCCGACCACAGGTCAAGACGCTGAAGCAGATCCTGGACGAATGGCTGCGGTTTCGCACCGATACGGTCACGAAACGCCTGCAACATCGGCTGGACAAGGTCGAGCGCCGCCTGCACCTGCTGGAAGGCTTGCGCATCGCGTTCCTCAACCTCGACGAGGTGATCCGCATCGTCCGCCACGAGGACGAGCCGAAACCGGCGTTGATCGCGCGCTTCAAGCTCTCGGACGATCAGGCCGACTACATCCTCGAGACGAGGTTGCGGCAGCTCGCGCGCCTCGAGGAAATGAAGCTCGGCGCCGAGCGTGATGCGCTGGAAGAGGAACGCGCGAAGATCGACGTCACCCTGAAATCGAAGGCGCGCCTCAAGACCCTGATCAAACAGGAACTCCACGTCGACGCCGAAAAATACGGTGACGCGCGCCGCGCGCCGCTGGTCGAGCGCGCGGCCGCGCAGGCGCTGGACGAGAGCGAACTGGTCGCCTCCGAACCGGTGACGATCGTGCTCAGCACCAACGGCTGGGCGCGTGCGGCCAAGGGCCATGACGTCGAGGGCGCCGGCTTGTCCTACCGCGAAGGCGATGCGTTCCTTGCCAGCGCCCGCGGCAAGAGTTCGCAGCAGGCCGTGTTCCTCGACTCGACCGGCCGCAGCTACTCCACGCCCGCGCACACCCTGCCCTCGGCGCGCGGCAACGGCGAGCCCTTGACCGGCCGCTTCACGCCAGCCGCGGGCGCGCGCTTCGACGCCGTCGCGATCGGCGACAACGCGACCCGGCTGGTGCTTGCCACGGACGCGGGCCACGGCTTCCTTGTGCGCTTCGAGGCACTCCTCGCGAACAAGAAGGCCGGCAAGCAGGTCATCAACATGGACGCCGGCGCGCGCGCGCTTGCACCCGCGTATGTCGCCGATCCGGCGCGCGACCGCATCGTCGCGGTGACGACCGCGGGACACCTCTTGATGTTCTCGGTCGCCGACCTGCCTGAACTCGAGCGCGGCCGCGGCAACAAGCTGATCGAGATTCCGCGCGCGAAGCTGAAATCGGGCGAGGAGCGCGTGGCCGGGATCGCTGTCGTGGCCGAAGGCTCGGGCGGCGTCACCGTCCATGCCGGCCAGCGCAAGCTGATCCTCAAGTGGTCGGACCTCGTCGATTATGGCGGCAACCGCGCGCAACGCGGCGGCCTGCTCCCCCGCGGCCTGCGGCGCGTCGACCGGATCGAAACCACGGGTTGACCGCGGCGTGCGGCAGGCACCGCAGGGTGGGGTGAGCGGCTCTTCGCGAACCCCGACACGTACGCGACGCCGTTGGGGTTCGCCCGGATGAAGCATGGGCTCACCCCAACCTACTGCGCTGCGGAGGCAGGAATGCAGGAGCGAACGCCGGCGCAGCCGGTGGCCCCGGAATGACGAGGTCTCTAACGATTGATCCCGGTCTGACACCAGCTCCGCAAATAAAGGCACAATCGCGTCATGCACGGTGAATACAAGATCCCCGGCGGCAAGCTGGTCGTGGCCGACCTCGAACTGCGCGCGGGCAAACTGACGCGCGTCCGGATCAGCGGTGATTTCTTCCTCGATCCGGATTCGGCGCTGACCATGATCGACGTGGCGCTCGAGGGCTTGCCCGCCGCCGACAGCCAGGTCCACGTGGCTGCGGTCCGGGCCGCGCTGGGACCCAACGTGACCATGTACGGCGTTTCGCCCGAGGCCATCGCGGTCGCGGTGCAGCGCGCACTGGAGGCTGACGGGTGAACCGCACCGACTGGCGTGATTACCGGTGGCAATTGATCCACATGACCTCGCAACCGCCGGCACTGCACGTCGCGCTCGACGAGGTGTTGACCGACGAAGTCGCCGCGCGACGGCGCCAACCCACCCTGCGGGTGTGGGAATGGGACGGTTCCTGCGTCGTGATCGGACGCTTCCAGTCGCTGCGCAACGAGGTCGACGTGGACGCCGCGCACCGGTACGGCATCGACGTGATCCGGCGCATCAGTGGCGGCGGCGCCATGTTCATGGAACCCGGCAATTGCATCACCTATTCGCTGTATGCGCCCGAGTCGCTGGTCGCCGGAATGAGCTTCCAGGAATCCTATGCGTTCATGGACGCGTGGGTGATCGATGCGCTGCAGGGGCTTGGCATCGACGCCCGGTACCAGCCGCTCAACGACATCACCTCGCCCGCCGGCAAGATCGCGGGCGCGGCGCAGACCCGTCGCGCCGGCGCGGTGTTGCACCACGTGACGATGGCCTACGACATCGACACCACGAAAATGCTGCAGGTCCTCAGGATCGGCCGCGAAAAACTGTCCGACAAGGCGACCCCGAGTGCGGCCAAGCGCGTGGACCCGCTGCGCAGCCAGACCGGCCTCGCGCGCGCCGAGATCATCGACCGGATGATCGCGACGTTCCGCAGCCGCCACGGCCTTTCGATCGGCGGGCTCAAACCGGAGGAACTGGAACGCGCCAACCTGCTTGCCACCTCCAAGTTCGCGTCGCCGGCGTGGACCGGCATCGTTCCTTAGCACACCGGCCTCGACACCGCACGCGGGCATCCGCAACCGTGGCATCGTGGGTGAGTAGGGCCGGAACTTCGCCTCATCAAGACAGTCGAACATGATTGCACGCACACCACCTTCGGGCGCCTTGCAGCGGGGTCTGCAGCCATGAACCTCCAGCGTCTTTGCGTCGTCGTCGCGGCGGGCCTGCTGGCCGGGCCCGCGCTGGCCCAGACCGCCAGCCAGACTGCGAGTGATCCACTCAACCTGCAACTGCCTCCCGACAGCGTGCCCGCCACGGCCGTCACGGCCGCCGCGGTGGCGAGGCGGCCAGCCGCGGCGCCGGGTACGTATTACGGCGACACCGTGGGGCACGCGCGGGGCGCCGCGCAACCGGGCACCGCACCAGCCCCGGCCGGCACGGCCTCGACCCCGGCGCATTCCGCGCCCGGCGTTTACTACGGCGACACCAGTGGCCGCATCTACAGCGCGGCCGCGACGCGCAGGCCGGCGTGCGACGACTCCACGTACAGCCAGCCCCAAATGCACGGCAGCGTCAGCATGGGCGTCGCCAGCGGTGGCCGCTGGGGCGGCGGAAGCTGGGGTGGCGGGACCGTCACGCTCAGCCAGGCCTTTGGCAGCTGCGAACACCCGACCGGCGGAATCAGCATCACGGTAGGCGGCGTCAACGGAAGCTTCCACGGGCGCTGAGTCCGACGGCCGCACGCCGCAGAGCCTTCGGGCAAACGTCCATCGAAGTCCACACGGCGCTGGTTTTGCGTCTGCACGCACGTGCAACGCGATTGTGCGCGACGCCGCACTCTGAAAGAATCCAGCCGGATGGTTCAAGGGCAGGGGTTCGATGCGCTGGGTTCGACGAATCGCCATCGCGCTGATCCTGATCGTCGTCATCGTGGTTGCGATCGGCTGGCGACTGCTGGCCGGCAGCCGCCCGCAGGCGAACGGCAGCATCACGCTGCAGGGGCTCGCGGCACCGGTGACGATCACGCGCGACGCTGAAGGCATCCCCACGATCACCGCGCGGAACCGCGGCGATCTTGCCTTCGCGCTCGGCTTCGCGCATGGCCAGGAGCGTTTTTTCCAGATGGACCTCGAACGTCGCGACGCCGCGGGCGAACTGGCGGCGCTGTTCGGCGGCAAGGCGCTGGCGGTCGACGAGAATCACCGTAGACACCGGTTCCGCGCCCTTGCAGACCACGCGCTCGCAACGATGCCAGCCCGCCAGCGCAGCCTCATCGACGCCTACACCGCCGGCGTCAACGCCGGGCTCGCCCACCTTGCCGTCCGCCCCTGGGAATACCTGTTGCTCGGCGCGAAACCGCGACCATGGACGGATGCCGACAGCATCCTCACGATCGATGCGATGTACCTCGACCTGAACGGGGATGGCATCAACGCGCGTGAACTGAACATCGCCCGCATGCGCGCCGTGTTGCCGCGTCCGCTCACCGATTTCCTGCTGGCGCCCTCACCCCGTTGGGAAGGGCCGATGCAGGGCGGCCCGACCGCGCCGGTGCCGATGCCCGGCGCATCGGTGTTCGACTTGCGCGACCAACCCGGTGCGAAGCTCGCGCTCGGCAAGGCCGCCATGGCACGGTCGGTCGCCGCGGAGACGGGCGTCGGCAGCAACGGCTTTGCGGTCGGCGGCGCGCTCGCCGGTGGCGGCGCCCTGCTCGCCAACGACCCGCACCTGCACCTGCGTGTGCCGAACATCTGGTATCGCGCGCGACTGCGCTATCCCGACCCGACCGACCCCAAACGGATGATCGACCTCAACGGCGTCACCCTCCCCGGCGCACCGGCGATGGTGATCGGCAGCAACGGCCACATCGCGTGGGGTTTCACCAACACCGAAGGTGACTGGATGGATTGGGTACGGGTGACCCGCAACCCGAAGAATCTCTTGCAGTACCGCACGCCAGCCGGCTGGGCGACCATCGTCAAACACGACGAGACGATTCGCGTCAAAGGGGCACCCGCCGTGCACACGACCGTCGAGGACACCATCTGGGGCCCGATCATGGCCAAGGCCACCGACGGCACGCCGCTCGCGCTCGCGTGGGTCGCGCAGGACCCGCGCGCGGTGAACCTCAACCTGATGAAACTCGAGACCGCCACCACGGTGGATCAGGCCCTGGCACTCGCGCCCACGATGGGCATCCCGCCGCAAAACCTCGTGGTCGCGGATTCGCACGGAAACATCGGCTGGAGCATCGCCGGCAGCGTGATCCCGATCCGCGCCGGCTTCGATCCGTCGGTGCCCGCGGACTGGTCCAGGCCCGGCACCGGATGGATCGGGTACGCCACGCCCGCGCAGGATCCGCGCATCGACGATCCGCCCGACTTCCGTATCTGGACCGCCAACCAGCGCATCGTTTCCGGAGCCGCGCTCGCGCTGATCGGCGACGGCGGCTACGACCTGGGCGCCCGCGCGCAGCAGATTCGCGACGACCTCGCGGCGCGCGACCAATTCATTCCGCGCGACATGCTGGACATCCAGCTCGACGATCGCGCGCTGTTCCTCGCGCGCTGGCAGAAGCTGCTGTTGTCCGTGTTGGCGCGTTGCAACCAGCGTGATCCCGGCACATCGCACGTTCCTGCGCCGACCGGGATGACCGCATCCTGCGCCCGGATCGCGGCCCTGCAGCCCTTCGTGGCCGACTGGCAGGCGCGCGCCGCGACCGGGAGCGTGGGCTACCGCATCGTGCGCATGTTCCACCATCAGGTGCGCGAGAACGTGCTGGCGCCGTTCGCGGCACGCGCAGCGTCGAAATGGAAGGATTTCACCTGGCCGACCTCGGCGGTCGGCGAATATGCGGTATGGACGATGGTCACGCAGAAGCCGGCGTGGCTGCTCGACCCCAAATACCGGGACTGGAACGCGTTGCTGACCGACTCCGCCCGCGAGGTCGCGGTCGAGTTGGCGGCGCTGCCGGGTCCCCTGGCGGACAAGACCTGGGGCCGGTACAACACCGCCGCGATCGACAACCCGCTGTCCTTCGCCCTGCCCGGCTGGCTGGCGCGATTCTTCGACATGCCGCACGTCCCGCTTGCCGGCGACAACGACATGCCGCGCGTGGTCCACCCGACCTTCGGTGCCTCGATGCGGATGGACGTCCAGCCCGGCAACGAAGCGCACGGCATCCTCGAAATGCCGTCGGGGCAATCCGACAATCCCCTGTCGCCGTGGTTCGGGCGCGGCGAGCGGGCGTGGGTGGAGGGCAAGCCCACGCCGCTGCTGCCCGGTCCCACGAAATACGACCTGACCCTGCGGCCGGCGCATTGAAACGTCGGGACCACTACCCCGGATGAATCCCGCGGTCGAACCTGCTTGCACCGCTGCGTACAATCGGGTGACCATCGACGCATGCACCGCAAGGCTTTCCCCTCCCGCTGTATCCGGCTGCTGCAGCGGCTCGCGCTGGTGGCGGCGCTGCCGCTGGGGGGTTGCACGCAGTCGGCGCCAGGCATCGCGAGCCGCGACGTGGTGTACGACAACGTGCACTACCGCGTGGTGACGATCGACCTCGCCAGGTCGCACCTCACGCTGCACTGGCGCGACCCCGCCACCGACAAGCCGTTTTCGACCATCCACGCGCTGCAGGCGTGGGCCGCGGCGGATGGCCGGCAACTGCTGTTTGCGGCCAACGCGGGTATCTATGACGCCCACGGCGAACCGCTCGGGCTGTACGTCGAGGATGGCAAGGCGCTGAAGCCGCTCAACACCGCGCACGGAAATCCGGCTGCGGGCAACTTCTCGGTGCTGCCGAACGGCGTGTTCGCGATCGATGCAAACGGGCGCGCCAGCGTCGAGACCACCGACGCGTTCGCGGCCAGCCATCCCGAGCCCCGGCTGGCCACGCAGTCCGGTCCCATGCTGGTGATCGATGGCAAGCTCAATCCCCATTTCGACGCCGGTTCGGACAGCACCAAGTGGCGCAGCGGGGTGTGTGCGCGCAAGCCGGATGAGGCGGTGTTCGTGGTCAGCACCTCGCCGGTGAACTTCCACGACTTTGCGACGCTGTTCCGAGACAAGCTGGGTTGCCGCAACGCGCTGTATCTCGACGGCACGCTCTCGCAGATCTACGTCAACGGCGCCTACTACGGCGCGCCCGCGTTCATGGTGAAACCCTACGCCGGGATCTTCGCCGTATTCGGGCGCGCGCGACGCCGCTGATCGTGTCCGCGAATGTCGTGCCGTCGCGACCCGGCTACGCGAACCTACCCCAGCAGCCGCTCGGCCAGCGCCTGATAAATCGCCGGCAGGCGCTCGAGGTCGGCAAGCGCGACGTGCTCGTCGGTCTTGTGGATCGTGGCATTGACCGGCCCGATTTCGACCACCTCGGCGCCCAGCGGCGCGATGAAGCGACCGTCCGAGGTACCACCGCCGGTGCTTGCTTCGGGTTCGACGCCGCACATTTCACGGCACGCGTCGATGACCGCGTCACGCAGGCGCCCGCCCGCGGGCGAATGGAACGGCTCGCCGGAGAGGTTCCAGCGCGCGCCGAAATCGACGGCGTGTTTCTTGAGGATGGCTTCGACGCGTTCGCGCAACGCTGCCGGACTGCTCGCCGTGCCGAAGCGGAAGTTGGCGTCGACCGCGACGCGCCCCGGGATCACGTTGAGCGCGCCGGTTCCGCCATGGATGTTCGAAATCTGGAAACTCGTCGGCGGAAAATCCTCATTGCCCCCGTCCCAGCGCGTGGCGACGAGCTCGGCCAACGCCGATGCGACGGCATGGATCGGATTGCTCGCGAGCTCGGGATACGCCACGTGGCCCTGCACGCCGTGCACCGTGAGCGCCAGCGACAGCGAGCCGCGCCGGCCGACCCGGATCAGGTCGCCGAGTTTCCGCTGCGATGACGGTTCGCCCACCACGCACCAGTCGATCGCTTGGCCCGTTTCCCGAAAATGTTGCGCGACGCGACGCGTGCCGTCGAGGTTGGTCGGCCCTTCCTCGTCGCTGGTCAGGAGCAGCGCGATCGTTCCGGAATGATCCGGACGCATCGCGACAAACCGCTCCAGCGCCACCGTCATCGCGGCAACGCCGGATTTCATGTCGGCAGCGCCGCGGCCGTACAGCCTGCCATCGCGAACGGTCGGTTCGAACGGCGGCGAGGCCCAATCCGATTCCGGGCCGCTGGGCACGACGTCGACGTGACCGAGCAACGCGAGCACCGGACCGCCGTGCCCGTGCGTCGCCCACAGGTTCGACACCTCACCGTAGCGCAGAGGCTCGCACCGGAACCCGGCGCGCTCCAGCCGCGCCGCGATGAGCGCGATGCAACCCGCGTCATCCGGGGTCAGGGACCGGCGCCGGATCAATTCGCAGGTGAGGTCGAGGACTTCGGACATCCGCGCGAGGATACCCCAGAAGCCAACGGGCGGTGGCCAGTCTCGATCGCGACATTCCCAGGCCGTCTGCGCTTTTTGCGCGCAGAGCCCCGCCCGCTGCCAGCGGCGGGCAATGCCCGCCCTACAAAGCTACCTGTGCGTCCACAGGTAGGGCGGACGCCGTCCGCCATCCGTCCGCAAAAAGTGTGGACGGCCCCGGAATGACAAATTCCCCGTTCAACCCGCGATCGCCGCACCCAGCAAATGCCCCACCACGAACGTGATCGCGGCGGCCACGAGCGTGATCGCGAACTGGCGTGCGATCGAAAAGGCCAGGCCACGACCGGTGAAGAGCGACGTGCCCAGCGCAATCAGGCACAGCGCCACGAATGTCGCGGCCATGCTCACGGCCATCGCCGCGTGCCCACCCAGAAAGAAATACGGCGCCACCGGGAAAATCGCGCCAGAGGCAAAAAAGCAGAACGAGGAAATCGCGGCGCCCGACGCTGAGCCGCCGAGTTCGGACGGATCGATGCCAAGGTCTTCGCGCACCACCGTATCCAGCGCGCTGCGCGGGGTTTCCGCCAGGTGCGCGGCAAGGTGCTCGGCCTTGTCGCGCTCGAGGCCACGGCTGCGATAGATGCCCGCGATGTGCCGCACGCCCGCGTCGGGCGAGGCCTGCAGCCGCTCGGCGCGTTCGGTGATCCGGGCCTGGTAGAACTCGCGTGACGAGTTGACCGACAGCCATTCGCCGAGCGCCATCGAACACGCGCCGGCGACGAGGCCCGCGATGCCCGCGAGCAGCACGGCGTGATCGCCTGTGGCGGCACCGGCCATGCCCATCACCAGGCTCACGTTCGACACCAGACCGTCGTTGGCGCCCAGTACCGACGCGCGCAACGTATTCCCGCTGCCGGCGCGGTGATGGCCGGCCCGCGCGGGTCGCGCCGTCTGCACGAGATGGTCCAGATGCCGCGCGCGATCGACGGGCGTCGCGAGTGGCTCGGCGTGTTCCAGCCGCACCACCGTCGGCATCACGAACCCGGTGCCGAACCACTTCGCAAGCGCGCCCAGCACGCGGACCCGTGCGCGCGGCCGCACGGGTGGCGTGTCCACGCCGAGTTCGCGCAGCCGTGATTCCCAGAACGCCGCATTGGCACGCTCGTTGGCGGCGATGCGGCGATAGACGCGCTTCAGCTCGGTCCGTCGAGACACCGCCGCCAGCCGCGCGTACAAGGCTTCGTTGTCGCGCTCGACGCGCAGGTTTTCCAGGTAACGGCGGACGCGCGGGTCGCTCACGCCAGCATCATGTGCCGAACAGCTTCTTGAACGTGTTGTCGCTGAAACCGACGCTGGCGCTCCCATCTTCGCGCACCACGACGGGACGGCGGATCAACGCGGGATACTCCTTCAGGAGCAGCGTCCACTCGGGATCGCTCCCGGGATTCCTGCGCTGTGGCAGCAGGTTGCGCCAGGTGGTCGAGGACTTGTTGACCAGCTTTTCCCAGCCGCCGAGCTGGTTTGCCCAATCCTTGAGCGTCGCCGCCGGCACCGGGTTCGCGCGGTAATCCACGAAGGTGTACTCGACGTCGAATCGGTCCAGCCAGCGCCGCGCCCTGCGGCAGGTGTCGCAGGTGGAGAGGCCGTAAAGCATCAGGTCGGACATCGCGGGTTCCATTCGAAAAGCGGCAAATCAGGAGCAGATCAGTCCGCGAAGGACGCGAATGAACGCGAAGAAAATCAGGGAATCGGAACCGGGTCCATACCCGTCGGCTTCTACACAATGGGAATCAAGAGTTGGATTCCGGGCTCCGCCGCGACAGGGCCGCTGCGGCCCCGGAATGACGAACAGGATCACGGCGGCTTTTGCATTCTTCGCGTTCATTCGCGTCCTTCGCGGACAACTGCTTTTCATTGGGCTACGCCCGCAGCAATTCGTTGATCGACGTTTTCGCGCGCGTCTTGTCGTCGACGTGCTTGACGATCACCGCCGCGTACAGGCTGTGGGTGCCATCCGCTGCGGGCAGGCTCCCGGCCACCACCACGCTGCCGGCGGGCACGCGCCCGTACGCAACCTGCTTCGTCGCACGATCGTAAATGCGCGTCGACTGGCCGAGGTACACGCCCATCCCGAGCACGCTGCCACGCTCGACGATCACGCCCTCGACGACTTCCGAGCGCGCGCCGATGAAGCAGTCGTCCTCGATGATGGTCGGATTGGCCTGCAGCGGCTCCAGCACCCCACCGATCCCGACGCCGCCCGACAGATGCACGCGCGTGCCGATCTGCGCGCACGATCCGACGGTGGCCCAGGTATCGACCATCGCGCCCGCGCCGACATGCGCGCCGGTGTTGACGTAGCTTGGCATCAACACCGCGTCCTTGCCGATGAACGCACCCCGCCGCACCAGCGCGCCCGGCACGATGCGCGCACCCGCCGCCGCGAATGCGGCGGCGTCGGCATCCGCGAAGCGCAACGGCAGCTTGTCGTACGCGGCCATTGGGCCGCCATCCAGCACCCGGGCGACGTGCGTCCGGAAATACAGAAGGATCGCGCGTTTCAGCCACACGTTGACGTGCCAGCCGCCCTCGCCGTCGGGCTCGGCGACGCGCAGACGGCCAGCCTCCAGTGCTTCGAGCACCTGATCCAGCGCCGGATGCAGCGCGCGCGCGCCTGCATCGTCCAGCGCGGCGCCCTGCTCCCACGCCGCATCGATGGTGTGTTGCAAATCACCCATGCCCCGCCTCCGGCTCGCCCGCCATGCTGCCGGGCGCCAGCCGCCGCTGCAATGCCTCGCGCAGGCGCCCCCGCAGCGCGTCGTCCAGCGGCGCGTCGCGGCAATCGCTCAACTCGAAAAAATCCTCCACCCGGTCGCCAAAGGTTGCGATGCGGGCGTCGTGCACGCGCACGCCGACATCGAGGAATGCCTGCGCGATCGCAACCAGCAGCCCCGGCCGGTCGCTGCACGCCAGCGCCAACCGGGTCAGCGACTGCCCGTCGTCGCCGTGGAAGTCGATCCGCGGCGGACGCTGGAAATGGCGCAACCTGCGCGTAAGGCTCCGTCGCGCGGGCGTGGCATGGAGGTCCGCAACACCGAGCACACGCAGCAACGCCGCGCGCACATCCGCGGCGCGCACCGCCGGGACGGGTGCCTGGCTGCCCGCCTCGAGCACCGTGAACGCGTCCAGTGCGCGCCCGTCGCGCGACGTCATCACCCGTGCCGCCACGACGTCCAGGCGCATCCGGTCCAGCGCCGCCGCGACCGCCGCGAACACACCATCGCGGTCGGGCGTCATCACGAACACCTCGGTGCCGCCGCGTACGTCCGGCGGGCGCACCGCGACCACGGTCGTGGCATCGCCGCCATCCAGCACCGCACCCACCTGCCACGCCAACAGGTCCGGGCGCTGGCGCAACAGCGCCACGTCGGGGAACGCGTCCAGGGCGGCCGCGGCCGCGGCGACGTCGGCGCCCTGATCGGTGAGCAATGCCAACGTGCGCGCACGCGCGTCGCGCATCCGCACCTCGGCGCGCGCCGGGCGCTCGAGGTCGCGCCGCAACACGTAGCGCGCCGCCGTGTACAGGTCCGCAAGCAGGCGATCCTTCCAGGAGTTCCACAGCTTCGGGCTGGTGCCCGCGATGTCGGCGATGGTCAGCAGGTACAGCAGGTCCAGGCGCGTCCAGTCGCCCACCTGCACGGCAAACCGGTGCACCACCTCGGGGTCGGCGATGTCCTGGCGCTGGGCGGTCACGCTCATCAGCAGATGCCAGCGCACCAGCCACGCGACTTCGTCGGTGTCGTCCTCGCCGAGGGCGAGACTGCGGCAGAACGCCCGTACCTCGATTTCCCCGAGCCGCGAATGGTCACCGCCACGGCCCTTGGCAATGTCATGGAACAGGCCGGCCAGCAGCAGGATTTCGGGTTTCGCAAGACGCGCGAACGCATCGCAGGCGAGCGGCAGCGATGCACGCGCTTCCGGCTCGGCGTAACGAGCGATGTTGCGCAGCACACGCAGCGTGTGCTCGTCGACCGTATATACGTGGAACAGGTCGTACTGCATGCGCCCCACCACCCGCGCGAACGGCGGCAGGATCGCCGCGAGCACGCCGTGGCGGTTCAGGGCGCCCAGCACCTGCACCGCCGGCGCGCCCCGCTGCAACAGTGCGAGAAAGGCCGCCAGCACCTCCGGATTGCGCGACAACGTCGTGCCGTGACCAACCAGTGCATGCTCGACCGCGCGCATCGTGGCCGCGGTGATTCCCGTGCATCCTTCGACGTCGAAGCGCCGCGCGAAAAGCTGGATCAGCCCGGCCGGCTCGTGCCGCAGCCAATCGGGATCGCGCAACTCGAGACGCGTGCCGCGGAGCACCATGTTCGCGTCCAGATCCCACGGCGGTGGCAACGGGTGCAGGTATTCCTGCAGGCGTTCCAGCAATCGCACGAGCAGGCGCTCGGTCGTGCCGGCGGCGCGGAAGTAGTCCTGCATGAAGCGCTCGACGGCGGCGTTGCCGACGGTGTTGACGTCGGCATAACCCAGCCGCGCCGCCAGCGACCGCTGCCAGTCGAACAGCAGCCGCTCCTCGGCGCGACCGGCCTCGAGGTGCAGGCCGTAGCGGTCGCGACGCAATACCGCCCGCGCATCGCGCAACGCATCGCGCTCGCTGGCCTCGAGGAGCCGCGTGCGCACCAGCCCGTCGAGGTCGTCGACGTCGACCAGCCGCTTGCCCAGCCAGCGGATCAAATCGAGGTTGCGCAGGCCGCCGGGGCCGTCCTTGATGTCGGGCTCGAGGTTGTGGGTGGTGTCGTCGTAGCGTGCGTGGCGACGCGCGCGCTCGTCGAGCTTGGCGGCCAGATAGGCATCCGGCCGCCACAGTTCCGGGTCGCGCAACAGTCCGGCAAGTGCCCTGGAAAAGCGTTCCGCGCCCGCGATCCGGCGCGCATCCAGCAGGCTCGTGAAGACGCTGGCGTCCGCGGCGGCCAGTTCACGGCATTGCACGAGCGTGCGCGCGGACTGGCCGGGCTTCAGGCCCACGTCCCACAGGCACGTGAAAAATGCTTCGAGCGAGCGCACCAGCGCGGCGCCCGGTCCGGGGTCGTGCAGCACCAGCAGGTCGACGTCGGAATACGGGAACAGCACACCATGCCCGAACCCGCCGACCGCGAACAGGGCCGCGGCATCGGTCTCGCTGGGATAGGCCGACCACACGTGCACACACACCATGTTGACGACGTGCGCGCGCGCACGCGCCAGCTCGGACGCATTTGCGCCCTGCCGGAATGCCACCGCCAACGCCCGCGCATGGTCGTCCAGCAACTGCCGCAGGGCCACGCGTGCATCGCGCGACACGCCGGCGCGCGGCAGCGCCGGCGGCAGGCGCGGCGGCGCGGGAATCGGGAATGGGGAATCGGGAATCGACACCATGCCACTCCAGCGCGCGTTTCAGTCGCCCGTTTTGCCCATGGTCATGCGCGCAAAAGCGGGTACCCAACGACTCCCAAAGCCAATACAAAGGCACTGGATTCCGGGTCTCGCCCGCGATGGAACTGCGGGCGGCCCGGAATGACGGCGTGATTGGTTTCGCTGTTCCCGAGTCCCGAGTCCCGAGTCCCGGTTTTCAACCATCCGGCCAAGGCGTCAGGATCTCGTAGCCGTCGTCGGTGACGACGAGGGTGTGCTCCCACTGGGCCGACAGGGAGTGGTCCTTGGTCACGACGGTCCAGCCGTCGGGCATCGCGCGCGTCTGCCGCTTGCCGGCGTTGACCATCGGTTCGACCGTGAAGGTCATGCCCTTCTCGAGCCGCATGCCCTCGCCAGGGTGCCCGTAGTGCAGCACCTGCGGCTCGTCGTGATAGATGCGGCCGATGCCGTGGCCGCAGTACTCG
>JBOHYX010000004.1:0-20388 GCA_050738115.1 Rhodanobacteraceae bacterium | reverse complement strand
GGATTCCCGGACAAGGAGGTCAAACAGATGGAGCATGCGGCGTGCCAGCCTTGGGTGGTTCGTCGATCAAGTACTTGCACGCGGCAGGACACACAAACGCCCAATTGTGGTGCAACCATTTCACCGTTGAGGTGATTGCGAGCGCTGATGAGCCCGATCGGGCACACGAGGCTTCTTGGTCAGCAGACCGGAAGGTTGGCCACCGGACGGCTTGAAGGGTTGGGTTGATTCGCGGGTGCCGACCCGAACTGACGCGTTTTTGCCGGATGTCTGTAAACCGGATCCGAGGGCGTGCGTCCGCGCCTTCCCCGCGACGGGTTGCCGGCGTCAGCTCGCGGCACACCGCGTTTGGCCGTCCATACGTCTAAGTGCAAAATGCCCGTTGCCTTTTTGCTGCAATGCACTATAGTCGAAGCTGTCGCCGCTGCTACAGCGAAAGCGCCATGGCTCGCCCGCACGCGCAAGGCTTGTATGACCCGACCAACGAGCACGACGCCTGTGGCGTCGGCTTCGTCGCGCACATCAAGGGCCACAAGAGCCACGCGATCATCGAGCAGGGCCTGTCGATCCTGCAGAACCTCAACCACCGCGGCGCGGTCGGCGCCGACCCGCTGATGGGGGATGGCGCGGGTGCCCTGGTCCAGATCCCCGATGAGCTGTATCGCGAGGAACTGGCGATCCTGGGTGTGAACCTGCCGCCGCGAGGCGAATACGGCGTCGGCATGGTCTTCCTGCCCAAGGAGCACGCCGCGCGGCGCGCCTGCGAGCAGGAGCTCGAGCGCAAGGTGCGCGCGGAAGGCCAGGTCCTGCTGGGCTGGCGGGATGTGCCGGTCGACCACGACATGGAAATGTCGCCCGCGGTCAAGGCCCGGGAGCCCGTGATCCGGCAGATCTTCATTGGCCGTGGCCCGGACGTGATGGTCCCGGATGCGCTCGAGCGCAAGTTGTACGTGATCCGCAAGACTGCGAGCCACGCGATCCAGGCGCTGCACCTTACGTACGGACACGAGTACTACGTGCCCTCGATGTCCTCGCGGACGGTGATCTACAAGGGCCTGCTGCTGTCGCACCAGGTGGGCCGCTATTACCTCGATCTTGCCGACCCGCGCGCGGTTTCCGCGCTGGCCTTGGTGCACCAGCGGTTTTCCACCAACACGTTTCCCGAATGGCAGCTCGCGCACCCGTACCGGATGATCGCGCACAACGGCGAGATCAATACGCTCAAGGGCAACGTCAACTGGATCAACGCGCGTACCCGGTCGATTTCGTCCGCGGTGCTGGGCGAGGATCTCGCGAAGCTGTGGCCGCTGATCTATCCCGGCCAGTCGGATACCGCGTCGTTCGACAACTGCCTCGAACTCCTGACCATGGCCGGTTACCCGTTGGCCCACGCCATGATGATGATGATCCCCGAGGCGTGGGAGCAAAACCCGCTGATGGATCCGAACCATCGCGCGTTTTACGAGTACCACGCCGCGATGATGGAACCGTGGGACGGTCCGGCCGCGATCGCCTTCACCGACGGCCGCCAGGTCGGCGCGATGCTGGATCGGAACGGCTTGCGCCCCGCGCGCTATCTCGTCACCGATGACGACCTCGTGGTGCTGGCGTCCGAGACCGGCGTGTTGCCGATCCCCGAATCGCGCATCGTCAAGAAGTGGCGGCTGCAGCCCGGCAAGCTGCTGCTGATCGACATGGACGCGGGTCGGGTCATCGCGGATCAGGAGCTCAAGGACCAGCTCGCCAACGCCAAGCCGTACCGGCAGTGGATCGGCCATCTCAGCATCCGCTTGGACGGCTTGCCGGAGCCGCGGCTCGAAGCCCACAACCGTCCGGATCTGCTGCAGTGGCAGCAGGCGTTCGGCTATACGCGCGAGGACCTCAAGTTTCAGTTGTTCCCGATGGCGGCGCAGGGGCAGGAGGCGACCGGCTCGATGGGCAACGACACCCCGCTCGCCGTGCTGTCCGACCGCAGCCAGTCGCTGTACGACTATTTCCGCCAGACCTTCGCGCAGATCACCAACCCCGCGATCGACCCGATCCGCGAGCAACTGGTGATGTCGCTCACCTCGTTCATCGGCCCCAAGCCCAACCTGCTCGACATCAACAACGTCAATCCGCCACTGCGCCTCGAGGTTTCGCAGCCGGTGCTGGGGTTTGCCGACATGGCCAAGCTGCGCAAGATCGGGCGTTTTTCGCGCGGCCGCTTCCGCAGCCACGAGCTCGACATCACCTGGCCCGCCGCGTGGGGCGCGGCCGGCATCGAGGCACGGCTGGCATCGCTCTGCGCGCAGGCGGTGGACGCAATCAAGCAGGGCCACAACATCCTGATCGTGTCCGATCGCCATGCCGATCGCGAACGGGCGGCGATCCCGGCGGTGCTGGCGACCTCGGCGGTGCATCATCATCTCGTGCGGCTCGGGCTGCGCACCAGCACCGGACTCGTGGTGGAAACGGGCTCCGCGCGCGAAGTGCACCACTTCGCGCTGCTGGCAGGTTATGGCGCGGAGGCGGTGCACCCCTATCTCGCGATGGAAACGCTGGCCCGCCACTATGCCGCGGCGCCGGACGGCGTCACCGCCGCACAGGCGATCGAGAACTATGTGCACGCGATCGACAAGGGCCTGCAGAAGGTGATGTCCAAGATGGGCATCTCGACCTACATGTCCTACACCGGCGCGCAGATTTTCGAGGCAGTGGGCTTGTCGCGCGAGCTGGTCGATCGCTACTTCGCCGGCACCACCAGCAACATCGAAGGCATCGGCTTGTTCGAACTCGCCGAGGAGGCCCTGCGGGTGCATCGCAGCGCCTGGAGCGACGATCCGACATTGCGCGATTCGCTGGCGGACGGGGGCCGCTACGCGTGGCGGGTGCGCGGCGAAGAGCACATGTGGACGCCGGATGCGATCGCCAAGCTGCAGCACGCGACCCGCGCCAACCACCCCGAGGACTACGCCGAGTACGCGCGGATCATCAACGAACAGAGCCGGCGCCACATGACGTTGCGTGGGCTGTTCGAGTTCCGGATCGATTCGGCGGCGGCGATTCCGCTGGAGGAAGTCGAGCCGGCGACGGAGATCGTCAAGCGCTTCGCCACCGGCGCGATGTCGCTGGGCTCGATCTCGACCGAGGCGCACACGACGCTCGCAATCGCCATGAACCGGATCGGCGGCAAGTCCAACACCGGCGAGGGCGGCGAGGATCCCGCGCGCTATGCGCGTGAAATGCGCGGGGACGGCGTCAAGGACGGCGAAACCCTGGCCGGCGTCCTGGGCTCCGAGAACGTGGTGCGCGACCTCAAACTCAAGACCGGCGATTCGCTGCGTTCGCGGATCAAGCAGGTGGCCTCCGCGCGCTTCGGGGTCACGGCGGCCTACCTCGCGTCCGCCGACCAGATCCAGATCAAGATCGCCCAGGGCGCGAAGCCCGGTGAAGGCGGCCAGTTGCCCGGCTTCAAGGTCTCCCCGTACATCGCGCGGTTGCGCCACGCGATTTCCGGCGTGGGCCTGATCTCGCCGCCGCCGCACCACGACATCTACTCGATCGAGGATCTGGCGCAGTTGATCCATGACCTGAAGAGCTGCAATCCACAGGCGTCGGTGTCGGTGAAGCTGGTTTCCGAGGTCGGCGTCGGCACGGTCGCCGCGGGCGTCGCCAAGGCCAAGGCCGACCACGTGGTGATCGCCGGCCACGATGGCGGCACCGGCGCATCGCCCTGGTCGTCGATCCAGCATGCGGGTTCCGCGTGGGAACTGGGATTGGCCGAGACTCAGCAGACGCTGGTGTTGAACCGCCTGCGCGGACGCATCCGCGTCCAGGTTGACGGCCAGATGAAGACCGGCCGCGACGTCGTGATCGCCGCGCTGCTCGGCGCCGACGAGATGGGTTTCGCCACCGCGCCGCTGGTGGCGGAAGGCTGCATCATGATGCGCAAGTGCCATCTGAACACCTGCCCCACCGGCATCGCGACGCAGAACCCGGAGCTACGGCGACGCTTCACCGGGCGTCCGGAACACGTCGTCAACTATTTCTTCTTCGTGGCCGAGGAAGTGCGGTCCATCATGGCGAAGCTCGGGATCCGCCGGTTCGATGATCTGATCGGCCGCGCCGACCTGCTCGACATGCGTTCGGGCCTCAGCCACTGGAAAGCGCGGGGGCTCGACTTTGCACGCGTGTTCTTCCGTCCCGACGTGCCTGCGGAGGTGTCACGCCGCCACGCGGAGGCGCAGGACCACGAGCTGGTCCGCACGTTGGATCACGTGTTGATCGAGCGGGGGCGCCCGGCGCTGGAGCGGAGCGAGAAGACCAGCTTCATCGTCGACATCCGTAACGCCGACCGCAGCGTGGGCGCGATGCTCTCGGGATTGCTCGCCCGCCAGCACGGGCAGGCGGGCTTGCCCGACGACACGCTCCACGTGTTGTTCAATGGCACCGCGGGGCAGAGCTTCGGGGCGTTCCTCGCGCGCGGCATCACTTTCGACCTCGTGGGCGATGCCAACGACTACGTCGGCAAGGGCCTGTCGGGCGGCCGGATCATCGTGCGGTCCCCCAACGACTTCCACGGGTTCGGGCCCGAACACATCATCGTGGGCAACACGTTGCTGTACGGCGCGACCAGCGGCGAGGCGTATTTCAACGGGGTCGCAGGCGAGCGCTTTGCGGTCCGCAACTCGGGCGCCTGCGCGGTGGTCGAGGGCGTCGGCGACCACGGCTGCGAGTACATGACCGGCGGCACCGTCGTGATCCTCGGCGAAACGGGGCGCAACTTCGCGGCCGGCATGTCGGGTGGTGTCGCCTTCGTCTACGACGCGGACGGACGGTTTGCCGACCGCTGCAATCCCGCGATGGTGGCGCTGGAGCCCGTGATGTCCGGGATCGAGCAGGAGTTGCGGGTGCCGCGCCGGCAGTGGCATCGGGTCGTGAAGGGCGTCGAGCCCGCGACCGACGAAGCGATCCTGCGGCAGTTGCTGGAAGCGCAATTCCGCTACACCGGCAGCTTCCGCGCCAAGGAGATCCTCTCGGACTGGAGCAATGCGCGCGCGCGCTTCGTCAAGGTGATGCCGCACGAATACCGGCGGGCCCTGCTCGGCCCTGCGGCCGTCAGTACCCCGGCGGCAGCGACCGTCGCCAGGGCCTGAGGCGGGCCATGGGCAAGATCACCGGCTTCCTCGAAATTCCACGCCAGCCCGAGCCTGTCGAGGCGCCCGGCGCGCGCAAGCAGCACTGGCGTGGATTCATCGGGGAAATGGACGACGCCAGCGCGCAGAAGCAGGCGGCGCGCTGCATGGATTGCGGCATTCCGTTTTGCCAGCACGCGTGCCCCGTCAACAACATCATTCCCGACTGGAATGACCTCGTCTACAAGCTGGACTGGAAGAAGGCGCTGGAACGCCTGTCGTCGACCAACAACTTTCCGGAGTTCACCGGCCGCATCTGCCCGGCGCCCTGCGAAGCCGCGTGCACGCTGAACATCGCGACGAACCACCCGGTCGGCATCAAGTCGCTCGAGCACAAGATCATCGACAAGGGTTGGGAGGAAGGCTGGGTGGTACCCCAGCCGTGCCCATACCAGACCGGGCGGCGGGTGGCGGTCGTGGGCTCGGGGCCGGCGGGCTTGGCATGTGCCCAGCAACTGGCGCGGGCCGGACACGCGGTCACGGTGATCGAAAAGAACGACCGGATCGGCGGCTTGCTGCGCTATGGCATTCCGGATTTCAAGCTCGGCAAGCACCTGATCGATCGGCGCGTCGACCAGATGCAGCAGGAGGGCGTCCGCTTCCGCACCGGCGTCTACGCCGGCGAGCCCCGCCACGCGCGCGGCGTCGGATTGCAGTCGACGATGACGCCGGCGGATCTCGCCGCCGAATTCGACGCGATCGTGATCGCGGGGGGTGCGGAAGCCGCGCGCGACCTGACGATAGCTGGTCGCGAGTTCGACGGCATCCATTTCGCCGTCGACTATTTGACCCAGCAAAACCGGGTCAACGCGGGCGGCCGCGTGGACGACCAGGTTCTTGCGACCGACAGGCACGTCGTCGTGATCGGCGGTGGCGATACCGGTTCCGACTGCGTGGGCACGGCCAACCGCCAGGGCGCGGCGACGGTCACCCAGTTCGAACTGCTGCCGCAACCGCCGAGGTCCGAAAACAAGTTGCTGACGTGGCCGTACTGGCCGCTCAAGCTGCGCACGTCGAGCTCGCACGAGGAGGGCTGCCAGCGCGACTGGTCGATCGCGACGAAGTGCTTCAACGCCGATCCGCACGGCCGCGTGCGCAGCCTGACCGCGGTCCGCGTCGAATGGCAGGGCCGCAAAATGGTTGAGCTTCCGGGGTCCGACTTCGAGATTCCGGCCGATCTGGTATTGCTGGCGGTCGGCTTCGTGTCGCCCGTGCGGGATGTCCTGGAAGCCTTCGGCGTGGAGCCGGACCCGCGGGGCAATGCGAAGGCGACAGCCGATGGCCCGGACAGTTATCGCGCGGGTACGGGCAAGGTGTTCGCGGCCGGCGACATGCGTCGCGGCCAGTCGCTGGTCGTCTGGGCCATCCGCGAGGGCCGCCAGTGCGCCCACGCCGTCGACAAGTTCCTGATGGGTGCGACGAGCCTGCCGCGCTAGCCGATTGCATCACGATGGCAGGTTTGGGGCGTGGTGGTTGCCGGTCTGCGGCATCGGCGACCCACGATTCAGGACCACGGCAGGAGAAGGGCTGACCGCGTCGACCGCGGAGCCACGTCGCGGGTTGGCCGGCGTTCGGTTCGACGGCGGCCGTGGACGTTCAGCGCGGGGGACCAGGGTCCGGGGATGCTGGAGCCGCCCTGCTTTCCGGGTGCCGGACTTCCCCGTGCCCCCGCAGCACGAAACGTTCGATGGTCAGGGCCTCGGCGCCCATCGGGCCATAGGCGTGCAGGCGCGTTGTCGAGATCCCGATTTCGGCGCCGAGTCCAAGCTCGCCGCCATCACTGAACCGGGATGAGGTGTTGACCATCACCACCGCGGCGCGCAGCGCGTGGACAAAGCGATCGGCCACGACCGGGTCTTCGGTTGCAATCACCTCGGTATGGTCCGATCCGTACCGGCGGATGTGGGCAATCGCGACGTCGGCGTCTGCAACGACGCGTACCGCAAGTTTCAGCGCGAGATACTCGGCCGCGTAGTCGGCCTCGGTCGCGGCCGGCATGTCCGGCACCAGCGCTCGCGCGCGGTCATCACCCACGAGCTCGACGCCGCGTTCGCGCAGTGCCGTTGCCGCGCGCGGCAGGAACGCGGGTGCTGCGTGTGCATGCACGAGCAGGGTCTCGATCGCGTTGCACGCGGCTGGGCGACTGCACTTGCCGTCGATGGCAAGGTCGATCGCGCTGTCGAGATTCGCAGCCGCGTCCACGTACAGGTGGCACACGCCCTTGTAGTGCTTGACCACTGGTACCCGCGCGTGCTTGGTGACGAAGCCGATCAGGCCTGCCCCGCCGCGCGGAATCGCGAGATCAACGATGTCCGACAGCTGCAGCAACTCGAGCATGGCAGCGCGGCTCTGATCCTGCAGCAGCACCACGGCGTGATCGGGTACGCCCGCACGCACCAGCGCGCGGACGAGGCATGCCGCGATGGCGCGGTTCGACCGGGTGGCTTCCGAGCCCCCGCGCAGGATCACTCCGTTGCCTGCCTTGATGCACAGGGCCGCTGCATCGGCGGTCACGTTCGGTCGGGCTTCGTAGATCAACGCGATCACGCCCAGCGGCACGCGGACGCGTTCGATCACGAAGCCTTGGCGCGCACGTCGGCGGCGGGTCACGCGTCCCACTGGATCCGACAGCCGTGCGATCGCGTGGATGCCCTTGACGATGTCCTGCAGCCGCCGCGGGTTCAGTGCCAACCGGTCGAGCAGCGCCGCGGACACGCCGGCGTCGCGGGCCGCGGCCAGGTCTTCCGCATTGGCCGCCAGTACCGTGGCAGCTGAGGTCGCGAGCTCGTTCGCCATGTCGTGGAGCAGCGCGGTCTTGGCGCGCTTGTCCAGTTCCGCAACCGTCTGGGCTGCGAGCTTGCACGCCAGCGCGGCTTCGCGCACGGATTCAGGCATGGACCTGGACGCCTGCGGCAATGCCGCGCATCGCAGCCGGGAGTGTCACGAGGTCGTTCCGGTGCACGACCGCGCTGCCGTAGGTGTAGCCGAGGCGGTCACGGATCGCGCCGCTGTGACAGCCACAGATCAGGCGAAGCTCGCTCGCTCCGTACTGGGTGATGCCGCGCGCGATTGGAAGGGGTTCGTCGACGGCCGCGATTTCCACCACGTCGCCGCGTTGGAAGGCGCCTGCGACCCCAGTCACTCCGGTGGGCAGCAGCGATGCTCCACCGTTGCGCAGCGCGCGCGCCGCCCCGGCATCGATCCGGATCCCGCCGGGCGACGCAGGCGCGTGCAACAGCCAGTGGGTGCGCGCATGTCGCCGGCTGTACGGGCTGTACACACGCGTGCCCCGCAGCTTGCCGCGGATCAAGAGTTCCGCGACTTCCGGATCCCGGCCGTTGAAGAGGATGGTGTCGATCCCGGCTGCCGCGGCCTTCTGTGCGGCTTCGAGTTTGCTGCGCATCCCGCCGGTCCCGAAGGTGCTTGCCGTCCCCGTGGCCATCGCCAGTACCGCGGGGGTGAGCGCCCGGACGGCGTCGACCGGCTGGGCGCGCGCATCGGCGTGCGGGTCTGCCGAATACAGGCCGGCGACGTCCGTTGCGACCAGCAGCAGGTCTGCGCCGATGAGGCCCGCGACGAACGCCGCCAGGTTATCGTTGTCGCCGAAGGTCAGTTCGTCCACGGCGACCGAATCGTTCTCGTTGATCACCGGAACGATGCCGTAACGCAGCAGTTCCTCGATCGTCGCGCGGGCGTTGAGATACCGGCGCCGGTTCCGCAGGTCGTCATGGGTCAGCAGCACTTGTGCCAGCGGGCGATCGAACAGGCCTTGCCACAACGCGATCATGCGCGTCTGGCCGAGTGCGGCGAGCGCCTGGCGGTGCGCGAAGTGGTGGCCACGGCCGTGGCCGGCAACGAGGCCACCCGTCGTCATGACCACCCGGCCCGCGGTGATGGCTCCCGACGATACCAGCACCACTTCGCGTCCCGCCGCGCGGCTCGCAATCACGAAGCGCGCGAGGCGGCGCGCGTGGGCATCGCTGAGTCTGCCGTGCTCGCCGGTGAGGAGGCTGCTTCCGATCTTGAGCACCACGCGGTGCCAAGGTGGCAGTACTTGTTCATGGAAGGTTCCGCCCACGTGCGTGTCCGTCAGCCTTGCGGGCGCAAGCCGTCGACGATGCTGGCGTGGTACCAGCCGTCGGCTTCGGTGACCTGGATGGGCATGCCGAACACCGTACCGAGATTGGCGCCACTCAGCGTCGTGCGTTTGGGCCCGGCGGCGAATGCGCGCCCTTTGCGCAGCAGCACGGCTTGCTGGATCTCGGGCGGGATTTCCTCGATGTGGTGCGTGACCAGCAGCAGCGTGGTGCCGCGTCGCGCCAGGTCCTGAAGCCGACCGAGGAACCGGCGCCGGCTCGCGAGGTCGAGTCCTGCGCATGGCTCGTCGAGCAGCAACGCACGCGGATGATGCACCAGCGCGCGTGCGATCAGCACCCGCCGCGCCTCGCCGGTCGAGAGACTTGCCATGTCGCGCTGCGCGAGATGGCTGGCGCCGATCTCCGCCAGTGCCGCTTCGGCGCGTGCGCGCATCCCGGCGTTCACCTGATGCGCGAGGTCGAGGCCGAGCCCGCGGGCCGAGAGGAAACCGGATACGACGGCATCGAACGCCTTGAGCATCGTGTCGGTCGTGTATTCGCGCTGCAGCGCGGGTGACACGATGCCGAGCAAGCCCCGCAGGTCGGCCACGTTCCAGCGCTCGCGTCCAAACACCCGCACGCGGCCGCAGCCGTCGTCGCGCGCGAGCGGATAGATCTGGCGCGCGACCAACTTGACCAGCGTGGATTTGCCGGCGCCGTTCGGGCCGATGATCACCGTGTGTTGCCCCGGGGCGACCCGTAGGCGCAGATCGTCGATGATCCGCCGGCCGTCCCGCAGCACGGTCGCGCCGTCGATTTCGAGCAGCGGCGTGACGCCGCGACCGGGAGTCGTCTGGTCGGGGTCGCGCGACGCCACGACGTCCAGCGGTCGCGGCGTGCCCGTCGCGGGCGCGTCGGCCGCGCTCATGCCGACAGGACGGACAGGCGAGTGACGCCATCGTCGCCGGTCACCGACAGGCTGCGCACGTCCAGGACGTCGATCAGCTTGCGGAGCTGGCGCAGGATCTGTTCCAGCGTTCCGGTGTCGCCGTGCAACACCAGCGTGAGCTGCGAGATCGCGGGGTCGTGGGTCGCCGCGACCGTCAGCGCATCGATGTTGACGTTGCGGGCCGCGAACAGGCCGGCGACGCGGACCAGCGCGCCGGATTCATTCTGCAGCAGGATCGACAACGTGTGCTTCATGGTATTCATGACATCGCCCTTACGAGAGACAAGTCTCGAATATTCTTGGAATCAGCAACTTACGAATTTAACCAACCGTCATGTCAGTAGCTGCGTGTTGACGTTATGAATCAGGAACAGCATTCGTCCGCAAAGAACGCAAACGGCGCGAAGAAGATCGAACAGATGTTTTTTTGCGTACTTCGCGTCCTTCGCGGATCAGATGCGTTGCACTTCACCAGTCACAATGCCAATGGCTGGAGAGTTTGGCTTTTCTGCTAGGCCTGCCGCTCGCGCGTGGCTGAAAGGCTCACAACGAAGCGGGGAGGTGCGGCGGGAAGTTGCTGGGGCATTACACGATGGGACGTGGCGCGTCGACGACGGATGCGGGGACTGCGCCCCGTGCGGGAATCCAGTTGCCGGTCAGCATGTCCGCGTAGGGCTTGCCGGAGGGAACCATCGGATAGACGTCCGCCTCGGGGTCAATCATGACCTCGAGGAACGCGGGGCCGGGGTGGCCGAGGAACTCGACAAGGGTCGCCTCCAGGGCTTCCTTGTCGGCGACGCGCCGGGCCCACTCGAAGCCATCGGCCTCGGCGGCGCGCACGAAGTCCTTCTTGCGCAGGCTCTTGTCCGTCGAGGCATAGCGGTTCTTGTAGAAGAGCTTCTGCCACTGGTGGACCATCCCGTCGCAGCCGTTGTTGAGCAACACGACCTTGAGCGGCAGGCCGTAGGTGGTGACGGTTTCGAGTTCACCCTGGTTCATCCGGATGCTGCCGTCGCCGTCGATGTCGAGGACCAGCGCATCCGGTCGCGCGAACTGCGCGCCGATCGCCGCGGGCAAGCCGAAGCCCATCGTCCCCATCGAACCCGAGGTGAGCCAGTGGCGGGGCGCGTGGAAGTCGAAGTATTGCGCGGCCCACATCTGGTGCTGGCCGACGCCGGTACTGATGATCGCGCGGCCGCGCGCGAGGCGATTCAGACCCTCGATGACGGCCTGGGGCTGGATCAGCTCGCTCGCGTGGTCGTAGTTCATCGCGTGGACCCGTTTCAACTCGGCGATGTGCGCGTGCCACGCGGCGACGTCGGGGTGGTGCTGATGCCTGCGGCCGTACGCCGTCAGGTGCTCCAGCGCGGGTCGGAGCATGCCCACGTGGTGCCAATCGACCGGCTTCACCTTGGCGATCTCCGCGGGGTCGATGTCGATCTGGGCCATGAACTTCGCGGCGGGCGCGAACTGGGCCGGCACCGCTGCGACGCGGTCGTCGAAGCGGGCACCGAGCGCCAGCAGGAAGTCGCAGTCCTGGACGGCGTAGTTGGCGTACGCGGTGCCGTGCATCCCCAGCATGTGCAGCGCGAGCGGCTGGGTGGTGTCGCAGGCGCCGAGGCCCATCAGCGTGGTGGTGACGGGTAATCCGAACGCCGCGACGAATCGCGCCAGCGCGGGTGCGGCGCCCGCCGCGATCACGCCACCGCCCGCATACACGAGCGGGCGGCGCGCCTGGTCCAGGGCCGCGAAGAAGCGTTCGCACGCCGCGTCGTCGAGGTGCGCGTCCGCGATGGCCTGCAGTCGCGCCCGGTACCCCGGAATCGGCAGGCGGCAGGCCCCATCGAAGCGCAGCGCAGTGTTTTGCACGTCCTTTGGGATGTCCACCACCACCGGACCCGGCCGGCCAGTGCGGGCGATTTCGAACGCGGTGCGCAACGTCGCCTCCAGGCGCGCCGGATCGGTGACGAGGAACACGTGTTTCGCGCATGCGCCCATCAGGGTCGCGACCGGCGCTTCCTGGAACGCGTCGCTGCCGATCGCCGTGGTCGGCACCTGGCCGCAGATCGCGACCATCGGGATCGAGTCTGCGGCGGCGTCGCGAATGGGCGTCACGAGGTTGGTGGCCCCGGGTCCCGAGGTGACGATCACGACGCCGACCCGGCCGGAGGCGCGGGCGTAGCCCGAAGCCATGAACCCAGCGCCCTGTTCGTTCGCGGGCACCACCAGTCGCAGCGGTTCGACGCCGTCCGCGTGCGGATGGGTTTGGTTGTACCGGAAGATCGCGTCATAGACGGGCAGGATGGCGCCGCCGGAGTAGCCGAACGCCACGTCGCAGCCTTCGTCGACGAGGATCCGGATTACGATTTCGGCGCCGGACATGGTGGTGCCGGCGAGGGGATGCGGGTCGATCACGGGCGCCACGAGGACGTCCTGGTGGGTAGTCGTCACGGCGATGTCCTGTGTGAATGCGACGGCGTAGGTCGGGGCGAGCCCGTGCTTCATCCGGGCGGGCCCCAACGGTCAGGCGATAGTGTTGGGGTTCGCAGAAGGCGCTCACCCCAACCTACGTGACTACAGGTCAGTTGCCGATCAGCTCTTTCTCACGCTCGAGGTATACGGGTATGCCAAAGCGCAAAGTGATCTTCAGATCTTGCGTCAGCGACGAGAACCGCTCCCAGATCACGCCGTTGATGTCGACGTCGTGGTCGTAGTCGGCGGCGCCGTCGTCCTCGAAGCCGATGTTGCGCATCTGGCCGGCGTGTTCCGGGTCCTGCACCACCGAGAAGTTGAGCTCGTCCGTACGCCACATCGCGTAGGTATCGCGGACCATCGTGCGCGGTGGCTTGCCGAGGCGCCGGGTGTAGTCGGCGATCGAGTCGGCGACATCGGCGACCGACAGGGAGATATGGAAACGTTTCATGGGCTGCACCTCGTGGGGCATGTGGATTCGGAATGGGTGGCGGATGCGGTCGCGACGTGGCGGTTCAGACGACCTCGCGTACGGCCGGGGGCGCGGCTTCCGCGCCATCGGGCTGGAGCCACGCCATCCGTGCGCGCAGCCGCTTGCCGACCTGCTCCAGTCGATGGTCGAGGTCCGCCTGCTTGTACTTCTTGTAGTTGGGCAGGCCCGCCGCGTACTCGGCGATCCAGTTCTTGGCGAAGGTGCCGTCCTGGATGTCCGTGAGCACCGCGCGCATCCGCTGCTTGACGCCGGCATCGATTACGCGCGGGCCGCTGACGAAGTCGCCGTATTGCGCGGTTTCCGACACGTACTTCAGCATCTTCGCGATACCGCCCTCGTAGAACAGGTCCACGATCAGCTTCAACTCGTGGAACACTTCGTAATACGCGATTTCCGGCTGGTAGCCGGCCTCGACGAGGGTTTCGAACGCCTTCTCGACCAGTTCGCTGACGCCGCCGCACAGCACGGTCTGCTCACCGAACAGGTCGGTTTCGGTTTCTTCCTTGAAGTCGGTCCGGATCAACATCGCGCGCGCGCCGCCGATCCCGTCGGCGTAGGCAAGCGTTTTCGCCTCGGCCTCGCCGCTCGCGTCCTGGTACACCGCCCAGATGTCGGGCACGCCACGACCGCGCTCGTACTCGGTGCGCACGAGGCGCCCGGGGCCCTTGGGCGCCACCATGATCACGTCGATGTCCCGCCGCGGCGTAATCTGCTTGAAGTGGATGTTGAAGCCGTGCGCGAACAGCAGCGCCGCGCCGGGTTTGATGTTGGGCTCGATGGCTTCCGCATAGAGCTTTGGCTGCACCATGTCCGGCACCAGCACTGCGATGACGTCGGCGCCTTTGACGGCTTCGACGGGCTCGCGGACGGTGAATCCCTCCTCGGTGGCGTTCTTCCAGGACGCGCCGTTGCGGCGCACGCCGACCACGACGTCGAGTCCGGAGTCGCGGAGGTTCTGGGCGTGGGCGTGGCCCTGGCTGCCGAAGCCGAGGACGGCGATCCGGGCGTGCGCGAGGACGTTGCTGGAAAGTTCGTTGCTCATGCGCTGACTCCTGCAGGGGATGGCTGGGTGTGGCGTGACGCCGGGAAGGCCGGGTCGGTGGTGGCGCCGTCGGAGGCGGAGCCGACCAGCAGCGCGAACTTGGCGAGGGCGCCGCGGGTGGCCTTCGGTGCCGGCGGTTGCCAGTCCTTGCGGCGTGCCTCGAGGTTGGCGTCGGTCGAAATCTCACGGGCGTTGGCATCGATCCGGATCGCATCGCCGTCGCGGAGCAGCGCGATCGGACCGCCGCGCACCGATTCCGGCGCGATGTGGCCGACCATGTAGCCGTGGGTCGCACCCGAGAAACGGCCGTCGGTGATCAGGGCGACGTCGTCGCCGAGGCCGCGCCCGATCAGGGCCGCCGTCACGCCCAGCATTTCGCGCATGCCGGGGCCGCCCGCGGGGCCCTCGTTGCGGATCACCACGACGTCGCCCTTGACGATACGGCCGTCCTGCACCGCGGTGAACGCGTCTTCCTCGCTCTCGAATACCCGCGCAGTGCCTTCGAAGTGGGTGCCGCCGTGGCCGGGGCCGTGCCGGCCCGGGATCTTGAGGACGCAGCCGTCGGGCGCGATGTTGCCGTACAGGATCGAATAGCCCCCGCGCGGCTTCAACGGGTCGCCGACGGGATGCACGACATCCTGCTCCGCGACCTTCGGTGCGGCGGCGGCTTCGGTGAAGAGGTTCCGGCCCGTGACCGTCGGGGTGTCTTCCAGCATGCCCGCCGCGATCAGTTCCTGCGCCACGCGCGCGACGCCACCCGCCCGGAACAGCTCGACCGCGGTGTAGCGGCCCCCGGGGAGCAGGTCCGCGATTACCGGTGTCGCTTCCGACGCGGGCTCGAAATCTTCCAGCGACCATTCGGCGCCGGCTTCGCGCGCGATCGCCAGCATGTGCAGCACCGCGTTGGTCGACCCTGCGGTCGCCGCGACCATCCGCGCCGCATTGCGGAGCGAGGTGCGGGTCACGAGGTCGCGTGGGTGGCGCCCGGCCCGCAGGCATTCCATCACCAGCTCGCCGCAGCGCCGCGCCACTGCGGATTTGTTCGGGTCGGTCGCGGGAACGTCGTTGCAGCCGATCGGCGACAGGCCAAGGGTCGTCATCACCATCGCCATGGTGTTGGCCGTGAACTGGCCGCCGCATGCGCCGGCGCCGCAGCAGGCGTTGCACTCCACCGCGTGCAACTCGGCATCGTCGATCGCGCCGGCGCCGTGGGCACCGACCGCCTCGAAGACCTGCTGGATCGTGATCGGATGCTGCTGGTGCATCCCGTACGCGATGGTGCCGGTGTAGAGCGCGACCGCCGGAATGTCCAGGCGCACCATCGCCATCGCCGCGGCCGGGATGGTCTTGTCGCAACCGCACAGGACCACCATCGCATCGCACAGGTGGCCTTCGACCGCGGCTTCGATCGAGTCCGTGATGATTTCGCGGCTGACCAGCGAGTAGCGCATCCCCGGCGTGCCCATCGCGATCCCGTCGGTGACCATGATGGTGTTGAATTCGACCGGCGTGCCGCCCGCGGCGCGGATGCCCTCGGCGACTTCGTGGGCGAGGTCGCGCTGGTTGAGGTTGCACGGACTGACGTTGGACCAGGCGTGCACCACCGCGACCAGCGGCTTCGCCAGCGCGTCATCGTCCATGCCGGTCGCCCGTAGCATCGCGCGCGCCGGGGCGCGATCGGCGCCGCGCTTGATGGTGTCACTGCGCATGGGTAGTCGTGCTCCGGTGGGACTGATCGGTGCGGCGGGCAAGTTGGGCGAGGACGGCGTCGCGTATCTCGCTCGTACCGGCGGTGCCGCCGAGATCGCGAGTGCGGAGGCCGCTGCGCCATACCTCGGCGACCGCCGTTTCGATCGCCGCGGCCTCGGTCTCGAGCCCCAGCGAATGGCGGAGCAGCAGGGCGGCGGACAGGATCGCGCCCGCGGGATTCGCAACGCCCTTGCCCGCGATGTCGGGCGCGGAGCCGTGGATTGGTTCGTACACCCCGCGCCGGCCTTTGCCCAGCGATGCCGACGGCAGCAGCCCCAGCGATCCCGCGAGTGCCGCGGCTTCGTCGGTCAGGATGTCGCCGAAGAGGTTGCCGGTCACGACCACGTCGTAGCTCGCCGGCCGCAACAGCAGCAACATCGCCATCGAGTCCACCAGTTGGTGCTCGATGGCAACGTCCGGGTATTCGGCCGCGACGCGGGTGACCGTGCGACGCCAGAGCCGCGAGGTTTCCAGCACGTTGGCCTTGTCGACCGAGGTCAGGTGCCGGCGCCGCGTGCGGGCGAGGTCGAACGCGCGGCGCGCCACGCGCTCCACCTCGGCCTCGCTGTAGCGGCATTCGTCGGTCGCGGCATCGGCCGCGCGGTGCTTGGCGCCGAAATAGATCCCGCCAATCAACTCGCGGACGAACAGGATGTCGACGCCCGCGAGTTTTGCGGGCTTGAGCGGCGACGAGCCAGCGAGTCCGGGCTCGACCCGGAGCGGGCGCAGGTTGGCGTAGACGCCGAGGCCCTGGCGCAGCGCGAACAGGCCCTGCTCCGGGCGTACCGTGGCGTCGGGATCGGACCACTTGGGGCCACCAACCGCGCCCAGCAGCACCGCGTCGGCCTCCTGGCATGCCGCGAGGGCCGCAGCCGGCAGCGGTTCGCCGGTAGCGTCGATCGAATGGCCGCCGATCGGCCGCGCATCGAACGTGAATTCGTGGCCATCGTGTTCGGCGACCGCGCGCAGCACGCTGACCGCGGCCGCAGTGACTTCCGGACCGACGCCATCGCCCGGCAGGGTGACGATGCGCGCCTTCATGCCGCTGCTCCCCGTGCTTCGTAACGCGAGATCGCGGCGTCCTGCTTGAGGAGATGACCGAGCTGATCCACGCCCGCGAGCAGGCAATGGCGTGCGAAAGGTTCCAGCTCGAAGCCCACGCTGCGGCCGTCCGGGAACGCGACCCTGCACGTTCCCACGTCGACGGCGATTTCGACGCCCGGGTGCTCCAGCAGCCAGTGGTGTTCCGCCGCCGGAATTACGACTGCAACGAGGCCGTTCTTCAGCGCGTTGCTGCGGAAGATGTCGGCGATCTCCGAACTCACGACGGCCTTGATGCCGTAATCGAGGAGCGCCCACGGCGCGTGCTCGCGCGAGGAACCGCAAGCGAAATTGCGTCCTGCAACCAGCACGGTGCATCCCTTCGCCTCGGGCCGGTTCAACGGAAACGCCGGGTTGTCGCTGCCGTCGGGCAGGTAGCGCCAGTCGTTGAAGCAGCGCTGGCCGAGACCTTCGCGCGTGGTCGTGGTGAGGAAGCGCGCCGGGATGATCCGGTCGGTGTCGATGTTCTCGTCCCGCAGCACCGCGGTCCGGGACTGGATGCGCCTGACGGGTCTCATGCCGCTGCCTCCGCGAGATATTCGCGTGGGTCGGCGATGCGGCCCGCGACGGCACTGGCGGCCGCGGTCGCGGGGCTCGCGAGCACCGTGCGCACGCCCTTGCCCTGGCGGCCCTCGAAGTTGCGGTTGGAGGTGGACACGACCAGCTCGCCAAGTTTCGCCGTATCGCCATTCATTCCGATGCACATGGAGCAACCGGCCATCCGCCATTCGGCGCCCGCCGCGAGGAACACCTTGTCGAGCCCTTCCGCTTCAGCGTCCCGACGCACCCGTTCGGAGCCCGGTACCACCAGCATCCGCACGCCCGCGGCCACGTGGCGGCCGCGCATCACTTCCGCGGCGAGGCGCAGGTCCGGCACGCGCGCGTTGGTGCAGCTGCCGATGAACACCACGTCCACCCGGGTGCCCTGCATGGGCTTGCCGGGCTGGCTTTGCATGTAGCGCTGCGCGCGTTCGTCGGCGGCGTTGCGGGGGACCGGAACGGGCGCGTCGATCGGGATCGCGGTACCGGGATGGGTGCCCCAGGTCACCGTCGGCTTCACCGCGGCCGCCGCGACGTGCACTTCGCGGTCGTAGCGGGCGCCAGCGTCGGTGCGCAGCGTTTGCCAGTGCGTGACCGCGGCGTCCCAGGCTCCCCCCTGCGGTGCCTTGGGCCGGCCCTTCAGCCACGCGAAAGTGGTCTCGTCCGGCGCGATCAGGCCCGCCCGCGCCCCGGCCTCGATGGACATGTTGCAGACGGTCATGCGCTCTTCCATCGAGAGCGCCTCGATGCCGGGCCCGCGGTACTCGATGACGTGTCCGGTACCGCCGTTGATGCCGATCTGGCCAATGATCGACAGAACCAGGTCCTTGGCCGTGACACCCGCCGGCAACACGCCATCGACGTGGATCGCGAGCGTCTTCGGCTTGCGCTGCAACAGGCACTGCGTGGCCAGCACGTGGCCGACCTCGGTGGTGCCGATGCCGAAGGCGAGGGCGCCGAAGGCGCCGTGGGTGGACGTGTGGCTGTCGCCGCACACGATGGTCATGCCCGGCTGGGTCGCGCCGAGCTCGGGACCGATCACGTGCACGATCCCGCGCCCCGGATCGCCCCAGCCGTGCAGGTCCACGCCAAACGCCTTTGTATTCGCCTCGAGTTTCGCGACCTGGGCCTTGGCGTCGGAAGTGATGTAGGGACGTTCGCCGTCGGACCGTGGGGGGCGCGTTGGTGTCGAATGGTCGAGCGTCGCGAGGGTCCGCCCGGGTTGCCGCAGCTTCAGGCCGCGCGCGCGCAGGGCGTCGAACGCCTGTGGCGAAGTCACCTCGTGGACCAGGTGCAGGTCGATGTACAGCGTCGCCGGCGTGTCCGCCGTTTCCGGGGTGACGACGTGCGCGTCCCAGATCTTCTGGAACAGGTTGCGCGGCGCGTTCATGCCGGCACCCCGCCGGTCACGGCCTTGGCCGCGCGGCCCGCGTCCGCACGCGCGTGCACCAGCGCGCACAGCTCGTCGTCGTGGATTTCGTGCTGGCGATCCGCCAGCGCCTTGAACCGGGCAAACAGATCGTCGAGCGCCGCGTCGTCCGGCCAGTGCCCCAGTGCACCCAAGCGTTGCCGCAGTGCGGCGCGGCCGGAGTGTTTGCCAAGTACGAGCTGCGTCGCGCCGGCGCCGACATCCTCCGGGCGCATGATTTCGTAGGTGCCGGCGTGCTTCAGCATGCCGTGCTGGTGAATCCCGGCTTCGTGCGCAAAGGCGTTCTCGCCGACGATCGCCTTGTTGCGCTGGACGCGCTGGCCGGTGAGTTCGGTCAGCAGGTGCGAGGCGGCGCAGAGCTTGCGCGTGTCGAGGCGGGCGGTGGCGCCGAAGTACGCGGCGCGCACCTTCAACGCCATCACCACTTCGGCCAGCGCGGCGTTGCCCGCGCGCTCACCGATGCCGTTGATGGTGCATTCCACTTGCCGGGCGCCGGCGCCCACCGCGGCCAGGCTGTTCGCGACGGCCATCCCCAGGTCGTCGTGGCAGTGGCAGGAAAACATCACGTTGGCGGCGTTCTTCACGTGGGCACGCAGCCACGCGAAGCGCCCGGCGACTTCCGACGGGATCGCGTAGCCCACGGTGTCAGGTGCATTCAGGACGCTGGCGCCGGCTTCGACCGCGGCGCTGAACACCTCGGCAAGGTATTCGGGCTCGGTGCGCATCGCGTCCTCGGCCGAGAATTCAACCTCGTCGCAGAGCGTCCGCGCGCGCTGGATCGCGGCCACGGCGGCGTCCAGCACCTGCGCCCGGCTCATGTCGAGCTTGTACTGGCGGTGCAGGGGACTGGTGGCGATGAACACGTGGATCCGCGAGTGCCGCGCGTGGGCAAGCGCGCGTCCGGCGCGTTCCACGTCGGTGTCGACGCAACGCGCGAGCGCGCAGATCGTGTTCGCGGTGACCGCCGAGGCGATTCGCCGGACCGCGGCGAAATCATCCGGCGACGCCTGGGGGAAGCCCGCCTCGAGCACGTCCACGCCGAGCTCATCGAGCATCCGCGCCATCCGCAGCTTCGCCTCGAGTCCGAGCGAGAATCCGGGCGCCTGTTCGCCGTCGCGCAGGGTGGTGTCGAAAATCCGTACGTGGCCCGCGGGAACGGCGGGATCCGCGGATTCGGTGGACTGAGTGGTCGGACTTTCCATGGCACGCTCCGATGGGTGGAGAACGCGTTGCGGCACAAAAAAACCCGCATCCTTTGTGGATGCGGGTTTCGGGGTATTCAGGTTTGCTGCTTGTTACCTGGACATTCGCCACCGACCCGCATCACCGTTGGTAATGAGGGTGAGAAGGCTGACGAGCA
>JBOHYX010000003.1:0-21980 GCA_050738115.1 Rhodanobacteraceae bacterium | reverse complement strand
CGGTGATTTCCATCAGGGCCCCGAGGCCTGCGCGATCGATGTCCACGGGTGCTGTTCCGGTTCGTGAGGTCGGGTTCGGGCGGGCGGCCATACCCGCCGGTGCGCAAGTATGGCGTGTGCCCGCGACTGCGGATGGCACGACGTGCCGCGGCGCCACGCCCACCGAACCGCCAGCGTGGTACGTTGCAAGCCCATGGACATACGTTTTGAACCGACACTTGACGGGCATGCCGCGCAGTGCGTGTCGCCACGTGCACCGTTGCGGCTGCCCGGCCTGAAAGTCCTGCCGCGCCCGTTGCGCAGGCGCCTGCGGCGCGAGGTACTCGAGGTGCTGAGCCATGCCGGACCGGCACCGGACTACGACGCGCCGGCCGGCGACCCCGGCCTGTTCGGGCCCGACAGCGTGACGTGGAAGGTCCATGCGGACTTTCCGAGCATGATGGTGGGCGGACTGGCGGCATTGATGCTGCAGGCGCTGCACCCGCTCGCGCTGGCCGGCGTGTGGGACCATTCGAACTTCCGTACCGACACCCTTGGCCGGTTGCGCAATACCACGGCGTTCGTCGGCCGCACCACCTACGCGCCACGCGCGCCGGCCGAGGCTGCGATCGCGCACGTCCTGAAAATCCATCATGCGGTGCGCGGCACGACGCCGGACGGCCGCGCCTACAGCGCCGACGATCCGCACCTGCTCGTGTGGGTGCATTGCGCCGAATGCTGGAGTTTCCTGCGCGCCCACGAGATGTATTGCCGCGTGCGCATTCCGCGTGCGTTGCAGGATCGTTACCTGGACGAAATGGCGGCTATCGCGAAGGCGCTCGGTGCCCGCAAGGTGCCGAGATCGACGGATGAACTCGACGCGTTCTTCCGCGACGTGCGCCCCGAGCTTGCGTTCGACGATCGAACCGGCGAGACGTTCCGCGTGCTGCGCGCCATCCACCTGCCGATTCCGTTCGGCGGCTTGAGCCGCAATGCGTTCCTGGGCGCGGCGGCAGCCCTGTTGCCCGACTGGGCGCTCGAACTCATCGGCCGCTCGCGTTTCGAGCGGTTGCGGGACGGGGTGGCCACGCGCTCGCTGCAACTCATCGCTCCCAGCGTCCGCGACGCGATGGCCGAAGGCGGTCTCGCCTGGCGTGCATGCCGGCGCACCGGGACCGATTACGCGGGGCTGTTCCGCTGGTCGTGAACGCCCAGCGCCTGTCCGGCTGATCCGCCGGCTGGACACGCATGGCCTTGAAAATCGCCGTTCGGGATGGCATTGGGAGGACCGATGCTGCATGCGAACCCGTGTGCGGGTTCCTTTATCAAAACCGACAAGGAGATTGCCGTGACGGATACCGCGTCCGAATACGTTCCACCGAGGGTCTGGACACCGAACAAGCCGAATGGCGGCAAGTTCGCCAACATCAATCGCCCGGTTTCGGGTGCAACCCACGAGAAGGTGCTGCCGGTCGGCAAGTATCCGCTGCAGTTGTACTCGCAGGGCACGCCGAACGGGCAGAAGACCACGATCATGCTCGAGGAGCTGCTCGCGCTCGGCAAGCGCGATGCCGAGTACGACGCGTGGCTGATCCGGATCGGTGACGGCGAGCAGTTCTCGAGCGGGTTCGTCGAAATCAATCCGAACTCGAAGATTCCGGCGCTGGTCGATCGCAGTGGCGCCAAGCCCGTTCGGGTGTTCGAGTCCGGCGCGATCCTCCTGTACCTCGCGGAAAAATTCGGCGCGCTGCTGCCCAAGAGCGGCCCGGAGCGTGCCGAGTGCCTGTCCTGGCTGTTCTGGCAGATGGGCGCGGGCCCGTTCGTGGGCGGCGGATTCGGTCACTTCTATGCCTACGCGCCGATGAAGATCGAGTACGCGATCGACCGCTACACGATGGAAGTCAAGCGCGAGCTGGATGTCCTCGACAAGCGGCTCGCGGACCACGAATACATCGCCGGCGACGCCTACACGATCGCCGACATCGCGATCTGGCCATGGTATGACGGCCTGGTCCGGAACAAGGTCTATCACGCGGCCGAATTCCTGTCGGCCGGCGATTATCCGCACCTGCTGCGCTGGGTCGACCTGATTGCGAAGCGGCCCGCCGTGCGGCGTGGCCGCATCGTCAACCAGACCGACGAGGATGAGACCCGGGTGCTGCGCGAACGGCACGACGCGCGCGACTTCGACAAGATCGCGCGGCGGTGAAGGCGTTGCCGTCGCGGGGCGCGTCGGCCTCAAACGCGCGAACGCGCGCATGACCTTGCCGTGGCCGCCCGCGGGAACCGTGCCGCTTCCAATCGACGTGGTGTCGGTGCAATCCCAGGTCGTATATGGCCGGGTCGGCAACAACGTCGCGATTCCCACCTTGGGCGCGTTCGGGCTTTCGGCGGCGGCCGTGCCGACCGTTGCCCTGAGCAACACGCCGCACGACGCGACGCTGCACGGCGGCGCGGTTCCCGTCGAATGGTTCGAAGGTTGGCTGGACGACCTGGTGGCGCGCGGCGGGCTGCGCGACCTGCGCGCGGTGCTGACCGGTTATCTCGGCAACGCCGCGCAATCGCGGGTGCTGGCGCGCTGGATCCGGGAGCGGCTCGAGTATCACCCGGAACTCATCGACGCATTGCGTATCACCCGCGACGCACACTGTGCGGAATTGTTGTTGCCGCCGTCGACGCCGGAGCGTTGCGGCCACGCCGACGTTTCCGTCCGCGAAGTCGCCGCGGCACCGGCCAGTTGATCCGTATGGTTGCGCGTGAGCGTGGCGTTACGCGCCGTACGCGCGGGCCCACTGCACGATGCCGGCGCTGTTCATCGCGCCCGCCTGGCGCGCGACTTCCTGGCCGCCGCGAAACAGCGCGAGGGTCGGAATGCTGCGGATGCCGTAGCGGGCGCCGAGCGACTGTTCGGCCTCGACGTCGACCTTGAGTACGCGCATGCGCGGCTCCAGCTCCGCGGTAGCCTCCACGTAGTACGGCGCCATCATCTTGCACGGTCCGCACCACGGCGCCCAGAAGTCCACCAGCATCGGGATGTCGTTGCGCGCCAGGTGCCGCTGGAATCCGGCTGCATTCACCGCGGTCGGCTGGCCGCGGAAAAGTGGCTGGTGGCACTTGCCGCACACCGGGCCCGCGCCGAGCTGATCGGCGGGGACGCGATTGACGGCTTCACAGTGGGGGCAGACGACGTGCAGGGGTTTCTTCATCGGGGGGCATTTCCGAACGAATCGCACCGGACCGTCCACCGATATGGTGGCGGGAGCCGGATGACAAAAGGATCGTGGTGGCCGACCAGCGGTCCACTCCCGCGCCGCGGGATTCGGGACACGAGGCGACGCTCGCACGCCGGGGGTAGGTCATCCCTGACACCTCTTTCAGGCGACGGCGGCCGGTGATCGGGAACGCTGCCGCTGCTGCGCGATTGCACGGCGCCGGACAATCGCGTCTTTGGATGCGGGAACATCGAACGTGCATGGAGTGATGCGATGGGTCGTGGCGGCATGCCTCGTCGGGGCGTCCGCGCTGGCGGGCCCGATCCGGGCGGCGCCGCCGCCGGTCGAGCTGGTCGATGTCTACCGCGGCGGGGTCGACCTGTCCCGCCACTGGGTCAGCGAGAAGTTCGACGGCGTGCGTGGCTACTGGGATGGCCACCGTTTGCTGACGCGTGGGGGCACCGTCGTGTCGGTCCCGGGATGGTTCACGAAAAACTGGCCGGATTCGCCCATGGACGGAGAGTTGTGGGCGGGCTACGGCCGGTTCGAGCGCGCGTCAGCCATCGTACGCGGCGCTGGCGCGGATGATCAGGCTTGGCATGAAATGAGCTATCGCGTGTTCGACCTGCCTGCGCGGGGGGGCGATTTCGACGCGCGCGTGCCGGCGATCCGCGCCGTTGTGGCGGCGATCGGATCACGCTGGGTCGTTGCGGTGACGCAGTTCCATGTGGCCGACGAGGCGCAGCTTCATGCGGCGCTCCAGCACGTGCTCGACCGGGGCGGCGAGGGGCTGGTGCTGCACCGCGGCGATGTGCCTTACCGGGCCGGGCGCGGCGTCGGCCTGCTCAAGCTGAAACCCTATGAGGATGCCGAAGCCAGGGTCGTTGCGATCAAACCGGGCCGTGGCCGACTCACCGGGCGGATGGGTGCGCTCGAGGTGCGCACGCCGGACGGGCGTCGGTTCGCGATCGGGTCGGGCTTCTCGGACGCGGATCGTGCGCATCCTCCGTCGGTTGGATCGTGGGTGACGTACCGCTTCAACGGCCTGACCGGTGGCGGATTGCCGCGGTTCGTGCGGTTCCTGCGCAGGCGGCCCGGCGGGCCGCCGCCGGAGGCGGGGTCGCCGTAGCGCCGCGACGAAGCATCAGGATCGGGCGATCACCGAGGATCGGGCGGTATGATGCGGCGGGTCGACCCGCGGTTCCGGCGGGCCTTCCAACGGGGTCGCCATGAAACGCTTCGGCCGCTGCTGGCTGCTGTTTGCGCTGGTCCCGTTGGCTGCAACGGCCGCGGCGCCACGGATCCGATTGCAGGACTATCGCGCGCTGGTGCGGATCGCCTCGCCGCAATTCTCGCCCGACGGCAACGCGCTGGCATTCCTGACGATCCGGTCGGATTTTGTGCACGACCGTTACGACGCGACGCTGCGGGTGATGGACCTCGGCGACCGACAATCCCGCGTCGTCGTCGAGGGCATGCGCGACCTGCACGGTCCGCGCTGGTCGCCGGACGGCCGGACGCTCGCGTTCATCGCCAAGGTCGGGAAACAGGATTCGCAGATCTACACCGTTCCGGCCGCGGGCGGCACGCCCGAGCAGGTGGGCGATGTGCCGAACGGCGTCGAGCAGTTCGCGTGGAGCCCCGATGGCAAGACGATCGCCTACGTCACGCCCGACGACTCGCCGCTGAGCGCGGCCGACCGGCGCACGCACCACGATCTTTTCACGATCCACGATGACGATTATCTGATCGACAAGGCGGCCGTGCCCTCGCATATTTGGTTGCTGACGGTCGCGAACGGCGCGGTGCGCCAGCTCACCCACGGACCCACCAGCGTGCTCGAAACCGCGCCGCCATTCGGCGGCGGCATTTCATCGCCGGTGTGGTCGGCGGACGGTCATTGGATCGCGTACACGCAGCAGGCGAATGGCGACGACGCGGATTCGGATCGGACCCGCATCGTCGCGGTGGACGTCGCGACGGGCGAACAACATCCCGTGACGGACCAGAACAGCTACGAGTACAACCCGCGCTTCGCGCCCAGCGGCGACACGCTTGCGTGGTTGTATCCGCACGGGCCGGGGCCCATCAGCGACATGGACGCGTTCGTCGGCTCGCCCGATGGCGGCGCGCGCGACATCAGTGCCGATCTCGATCGCGACCTGATGCCGAAGATCGCGTGGTTGCCGGACGGCAGCGGCGTCATCGGCATGGCCGACGATCACGTCGGCGTGAGTCTTTACGTGCAGCCGCTGCATGGCAACGGGCACGCGATCGACCTCGGCGGATTGAATGCGCTCGCTTTTGCCGTGTCCTCGCAAGGCGCGCTCGCCGTGGTGGCAGACGATGCGACGCATGCACCCGAGCTGTATCTGTTGCGCACGGTCGACAGCAAGCCGACGAGGTTGACGGACCTCAACAGCCGCGTTGGGGCGTACGCGCACCCACGCAGCGTCGAGGTGCGGTGGAAAGCCCCGGACGGGCAGGCAAACGACGGCATCCTGACTTATCCGAACGACTATGTTCCCGGCACGAAATATCCGCTTGTGGTGTGGGACCACGGCGGACCGGAAGCCTCGTCGAGCGAGGGCTTCGACACCAACGAAATCGGTCCGCTGCGTGACCTGTTCGCGGCCGACGGGTATCTCGTCTTCGAGCCGAACTACCGGGGCAGCGACAATCTCGGCAATGCGCACGAACACGCGATCTATCGCGATCCGGGCAACGGCCCGAACAGCGACGTGATGTCGGGAATCCGGATGCTGGAAAAACAGGGCATCGTGGACGAGTCGCGCATTGCCGCGACGGGTCATTCCTACGGTGGCTACATGACGGCGTGGCTGATTGCGCATCAGCACTTCTGGCGCTGCGCGGTGGTCGGCGATGGTGCGGTCGACTGGACCGAGGAGTACGAACTCTCCGGCGTCGGCAATCTCGCCTGGACGCGCGACTCGCTCGGTGGAACGCCCTGGGACAAGGCCAGTGCCGCGCTGTATCGGACCGGTTCGCCGATCACGTATGCCGGCGACATCACCACCCCGACGCTGATCCTCTCGGGAACCGATGACGTCACCGTACCCATCACGGAATCGTTCGCGCTTTATCACGCGCTCGCGAGCCGGCACGTGCCGGTGGAGTTCATCGGCATTCCGGGCGCGCACCACTCACCGCAGGATCCCGTGCACCGCGAGCTGTACTACGGCGCGATCGAGAAGTGGGTGGTCAGGCACATGGGCGGCTGAATCGGTCCTGGCCGTGGCCGCGCGTTGCCGTGCGCCGGGGCGCAGCCGCGTGCATGGATGTAGCATGGTGCGATTCGCCGGCTGTGCAAGGAGCGCGCGATGAATACAAAGGGACAAGCCGTTGCGTGGATGGCGGGCGCCTGCCTGAGCGTGGCCACCGTACTTGCGGCGCCCGCGCACGCGGCATCGTCCCAGGATTGGCCGATGTTCGGCTGGGACGTGGCGCGTACCAGCGCCCCCGACGTGTCGATGAGCATCACGTCGGCGAATCTAAAGAACCTGAAGCGCCAGCAGGTCAGGATCGACGGTACCGTCGGTGGATCGGCCATCTACCTGCACGACGCGACCGTGAAGGGCGCGACGCACGACGTGTTCTTCGCGACGACGAGCTACGGCAAGACGCTCGCGATCGACGCCGATCATGGCACGGTCCTTTGGGAGTTCACGCCGTCCAGCTACGACAGCGTCAAGGGTACGTATCGGATCACCACGGCGACGCCGGTGGCCGATGCCGACGGCAAGGCGATTTATGCCGCGTCGCCGGACGGCGTGATCCGCAGGTTGGCGATATCCGATGGGCACGTCGAGTGGAGTACGTCGATCACCCGACTTCCCGAGCGTGAAAAGATCACCTCGCCGCTGGGTTTCTTCAAGGGACGCGTGATCGCGACCACCGGCGGATACGACGGCGATGCGCCGCCTTACGAGGGGCACGTCGCGATCCTCGATGCCAAGACCGGCAAGCTGCTGCACGTCTGGAATGCACTGTGCAGCGACCAGCAGGACAAATTGCTCGACCCCAGGGCGTGCCCGCAAAGTGGCGCCGCGATCTGGGGCCGCGCCGGCGCCGTGATCGACGCGAAGACCGGCAATATCTACGTCGCCACGGGCAACGCGTTGTGGGACGGCGATCGTGACTGGGGCGATGCGGTGATCGAACTCAACCCCGACGCGACGAAAATGCTCGGCAACTACACGCCGACGGATACCGGGCAGCTCGCCGAGAACGACGAGGACGTGGGGTCCACGTCACCGGTCCTGGCCGGCGAACCGTACATCGTGCAGGGCGGCAAGGACGGCACATTGCGCGTACTGGACTGGCAGAAGATGGCGGGTTCCGCGCCCCACAAGGGCGGTGCGACCTCGCACGTCGAAACACCCGGCGGCACGCCCCTGTTCACCGCCGTGGCCATGTGGCGCCACGCCGGCGCGAGCTGGCTGTACGTGGCCGACAACGACGGAACCGCGGCGTGGACGTTGCATGACGGCACGCTGCACGCCCAGTGGCACAACGACACGCCCGGCACCAGCCCGGTGGTCGTCGACGGCATGGCGTTCGTGTACGACCCGAACGGTGGCCTCAACGTGTACGACGCAACCAGCGGGCGCCGGCTCATCGAGCTTGATTGCGGGGGCGCCCACTTCTGGAACAGCCCGATCGTCGCGGACGGCCGGATCGCGCTGCCGCAAGGCAACGCGAACGACCACGAGACGAGCGCCGTGTTCAACATCTGGCGGCTGCCATCCGACAGGTGACTCCGCCAGATCGGCGGGTACTACTGCGGCGGTCCTATCCGCGCGTCGCTGCGGCCGTCGACGGCGCTGAGGTCGCGAGCTGGCGCAACGCGCGTTCGAATACTTCTGGCGGCTGCCCTCCAGGAATCAGGTGCTTGCCGTCGATGATGGTGGCGGGCACCGAGTGGATCCCGGCCTGCTGGTAAAAGCGCTCCTGCGCGCGGACGTCGTCGCCGAACTGGCCGCTTTCGAGCACCTGGTGCGCCGCATCCGCATCCAGTCCGGACGCCTCGGCGATGCGCACGAGGACCTTCCGGTCGGCGACGTTCTCGTTGTCGGTGAAGTAGGCGCGGAACAGCGCCTGCTTCAGCGCCAACGCCTTCGCGGAGTCCTGAAGTTCCGCCCAGTGCAGCAGCCGGTGCGCGTCGAACGTGTTCCACACGCGGCTGCCCGGGCCGACGTTGTAGTCGAAACCGACCGCGGCGGCACGCTCGCGGATGGCTTTGCGGTTCGCCTCCGACCGGGCCGCGTCGATGCCGTACTTGCGCATGATGTGCTCGCGCGCGTCCTCGCCTTCGGGCGGCATGTCCGGCGCGAGCTCGAATGGCTGCAGGTGGACGTCGGCCGCGACGCGGCCATCGAGGTTTTTCAGCGCGTGTTGCAGGCTGGCGAGCCCGACCGCGCACCAAGGGCACGCGACGTCGGAAACGAAGTCGATACGGAAGCGGGTGGGAGAGGTCATGGCGAATTGATCGCAGCGGGAAACCGGAAATCGACGCAGGCACGCCGATCGCGAACCCGGCGGCAACCAAGCCGCGAAAGCGCCTGCGGAACATCCAGCGACATGGGGGCGATCGTGGGTGGATCAATTGCGCCAGCGACGGTGTTGCCGGTCGCGCGTGCCGCCGCGAAACTGTCGCGGCGCCGGCCACCGGGTAGCGTCATGTCCGCATCCCTGATCGGGGTCGTTGTCTACGTCATCGTGCACGTGGGCGTGATCGTCCGCGCGCTGGCCGTCCCGGAACGCGAACCGGCGTCGCGAGCGGCGTGGGTATTGATCCTGGTGTTCGTCCCGGTGGTCGGCATCGTCGCCTACCTCCTGTTCGGCGAGCCCTGGGTCGCCCGGCGGTTCCGGCGTCGCGCCCGCCTCGTTGTTGCCGACCTTGCGCTCGAGGATCATGCCGGCGGATCGTCCATTCCGGATGCGGTGCCGGAGCGCTTCCGGCCCGCGTTCAGGGCCTGCGAAGCCTTGAGCCGATGCCCCACGACGCTCGACAATCTCGCGCGCGTTGCGGCCAATTCCAATGCCGCCATCGACGCCATGGTGCGGGACTTTGACGAGGCCCGCGAAACCATCCACGTGTCCTTCTATATCTGGCTTGCCGACCGCAATGGCGTCAAGGTGGTCGAGGCACTCGAGCGCGCAGCGACGCGCGGCGTGACGTGCCGGGTACTGGCCGATGGGGTCGGCTCGCGCGGATTGATCCGCTCGCGGCACTGGCCGGCGATGGGCCATGTCGGCGTGAAGCTGTGCACGTCGATGAAGCTGTCGCTGGGCCTGGCGCTGGTGCTCGGCAGCCGCGTGGACCTTCGCAACCATCGGAAGATCGTCGTCGTCGACAACCGGATCACCTGGTGCGGCAGCCAGAATTGCGCGGATCCGGAATTTCTGGTCAAGGCGAAATACGCGCCGTGGGTCGACATCATGCTCCGGTTCGAGGGGCCGGTCGCCGTGCAGAACCAGCGGCTGTTCGCGAGCGACTGGATGGTCGAGGCCCGCGAGAACCTGAGTGCGATGTTCGCCGATGCCGCGCCGGAATCCGCGTCGAACGGGTTTCCCGCGGTTGCGTTTGGGACCGGGCCGATGTCGGCAAAGGGCGCGATGTCGGACGTGTTCGCGAGCCTGCTGTACGGCGCCGAGCGCGAAATCGTGATTTCAACCCCGTACTTCGTGCCCGACCCGCCGCTGCTCGCGGCCCTCACCGGATGCGCGCGGCGCGGCGTTGCAACCAGGTTGATCCTGCCGGCGCGCAACGACTCCTGGGCGGTCGCCGCCATCAGCAAGGCCAACTACCCGCCGCTGGTCGAGTCGGGCGTCGAACTGTTCGAATTCGGCGCGGGACTGCTGCACGCCAAGACCGTGGTCGCCGACCGCGTGGTGGCGTTGGTCGGCTCGGCCAACATGGATCGGCGCAGCCTCGATCTCAACTTCGAGAACAACATCCTGCTGTGTTCGCCTGACGTTTCCAGTGCAATCCGGACCCGGCAGGACGCCTGGCTTGCCGAATCCCGCCCAGTCCCGGGCCAGTCGGTCCTCAAGAGACCCTTGTTGCGGCAAATCGGCGAGAACATCGCGACGATGTTCGGTCCCGTGTTTTGAAGCTGGCGCCGCAGCCGAGTTGCCGCGTCCGGGCATGCAGCACGCGCGATGTTAGAGTGCGCTTTTCATGCTGCCGGGACCACACATGGCCGTGACCGCAAACGCGTTTTATCCGATCGGTATCCTTGGCACACCCTGGGGTGACGCCGAGAAGGCGGAATGGCTTGCCCGGCAGCGCAGGCAGCGCAGCTACGCAGGCGACGTATTGCGCGAGGTCGAGTGTATGCGTTCGCGCTTCGACGTGGTGCAATACGGCACCCTCGATTACGCGCCGGACACGTATCCGTTGTTCGCGCTGAAAAGCCGGGCGTGGGACGACGCGCGGCCGATCATGCTGGTGACGGGCGGGGTGCACGGCTACGAGACCAGCGGTGTCCACGGTGCGCTGCGCTTCGCGGACCGCCACGCCGCGGCGTACGCCGGCCGTGCCAACATGGTGATCGTGCCCTGCGTCAGCCCGTGGGGTTACGAGCGCATCCACCGCTGGGATCCGTACGCGCTCGATCCGAACCGGAATTTCATTGCGCGCAGTCCGGCGCCGGAGTCGGCGGCATTGATGCGTTTCGTTGCGCCGTTTGGTGGGCAGGTCACCATGCATATCGATCTGCACGAAACGACGGATACCGATGAATCCGAGTTCCGCCCGGCGCTGGCGGCGCGCGATGGCAAGCCGTTCGAGCGCGGCACGATCCCGGACGGCTTCTACCTGTGCGCGGACAGCGAACACCCGCAGCCGGCACTCCAGCAGGCGATCATTGAAGCGGTGGCGAAGGTCACCCACATCGCGCCGGCTGATCCCGACGGCACGATCATCGGCTCGCCGATGGTGGCGCCCGGCGTCATCGAATACCCGTTGGTTGAGTGGGGCCTGTGTGCCGGCATGACGGCCGCGCGGTGGCGTACCACGACCGAGGTCTACCCGGACAGCCGGCGCGCCACGCCCGAGCAGTGCAACGCTGCACAGGCGGCGGCTGCCTGCGCCGCGATGGACTTCGCCCTGGCCGCGGTGGCGTAGCCTCAGGCGGGCAGGCGGCGGATTGCCTGGCCGCCGCCGACGTGATCGCCGCCGGCGTCGCTGCGGATGCCTGACCGCAAACCCCCGGGTGGTAACACCAGTACGTGCCGAGCCCTGACGCGCACAGGCAACCGGCCGGTGGTGGGACGCGGATGGAAACGCATGTCGAATCCGATGCTTGCCGCGATCTTCGATAATCGCGTCTAGCACAGCAACGCCGCCGCGACTGTGCTGCACGTCCAATTGTGAAAATTTGTAATGGATTTTCTGGCCATAGCGCGTAAAGTAGCCCCTGCTGAGGATCGGATCGTCCGACTCGAGACTGGGGAACAGAATCAGTTTTGTCAGGGGGTTACAACCGTCTTTTTATTCGTTTTCGTGCACGCGGAAGCCCCGACCGCACCCCGCATCCCGGATCCAGGTTCCGAACCACGGCAGGAAAGGTGCAGAACACAAGTCGTTTGCGTTTCAGCGGCTTGCCCGTGTGGGAATGGGCTGTGCCGGAAACTCGACCTGACCCGAGGAGAAAATCATGAATGTGCGTTTTGAACGTAGCGGTCCCCTGACCGAGTTGAGCAGTTACCCGCAGTGGGCGCAGGACGTGGTTGGCGAGCGCGAGGAGGCCAAGCAGTCGGTGGTGGATTGCGAGCTGGTCTGGAAGTTTTGCGAGCGGACGGTGGAACCCGAGGAAGCCCGCAATTTCCTGGTCGGCCTGTGGCCCGTGATCGAGGGATTTCCAGGTTACATGGCGCGCAGCCTTTTGAAGACGCGCTACGGTCGCAGCGAAGGCGACAACCTGGCGCGGCGCTGGCTGGTCCGCAACATCCGGGTCGAGCAGAATCACGCCGAATACTGGTTGAACTGGGCCGAAGGCCATGGCATCGCGCGCAAGGACGTCCTGGGTGCCGTGCTGCCGGCGGGCTCGCAGGTGCTGGCCGACTGGTGCCTGGACATCAGCAGCCGCGGCACGCTCGCAGCCGGCCTTGCCGCGACCAACTACGCGGTGGAAGGCGCCACCGGCGAGTGGGCGCGGCGCATCTACGAGAGCAGCGAATATACCGACGGCTTCCCCGAGGCGACGCGCAAGGCGAGCTTGCGCTGGCTGCAACTGCACGCGGCCTACGATGACGAGCATCCCTGGGAGGCGCTGGAGATCGTCTGCACCCTGCTGGGCGCGGCGCCGTCTGCGGCAGAGGTCGCCCACATCAGCGAGTGCATACGGCGCACCTACGTATGCATGCGGCTGTTCGCGGAGCGCTGCCTGCTGCGTGCCGATCGTCGCACCGCCGTGCCGCGGGAAATCGCCGCCGCGTGACGGCGGACGGCGGGTTGGCTGTGGCCGTTGGTGATTCGGCGTACCCGAGTGGGTCCGCCGAATCGCGGTCAATGGGCGAAAGCGCGAACTGCGTCATGGCGAGACCGTGCTGGCTGGCACGAAAAATGCTGGTCAAGACAGCGTTGCGCCAGGAAACAGACGATGCGCGGTTCTCCGCTTACGCTGCAGCAGGCACTGTCGCGGCGGCTCCTGCCGCTCGCGTACGCGCTGGCGGCCGTCATCGCATTCATCCTGGCGCTTACCTGGCTGGCCATGCAGGTCCAGGTGACCTTGGCTGGGTTCCTGAATGGCGAAAGCGTTTGGTCCAAGGCCCAGAAACAGTCTGTCATCGACCTGGACGCCTACGCCCTGTCTGGCAACAGCCAGTACTACGCGGATTTCCTGAGTAAATTCAAGGTACTGGAGTCCGACCGCTGGACCCGTGATGCCGTGGCACACGCGGATTACAACCAGAAGGAATTCGACGCGGCTTACGCCGCCGGGGACATGATGCCGGGCGCCAAGACCGGGATCGTCGTTGCGGTACGCTATTTTGCCTGGGCCCCGTACGTCAAGCAGGCCCTAGAGGAGTGGCGCGCGACGGACCCCCTGCTGGACCGGCTCGAGCAGGTCGCGAATGAACTGCACGCGGCGTACGGCGCGGGCCCGCCCGCGCCGCGCGAGCTGGCCGAGCTGCGGTCAAGCATTCGTGCGACCAATGCCCGGATTGCGCCCCTCAGCACCAATTTCTCGTTGACGCTCGCACAGGGGACCCAGACATACGGTGGGGTGCTGTTCGTCGGGGTCCTGACCGCGTCCTGCATCGCCTGCCTGCTGTGGTTGTGGATGGCGCGGCGGATGCTGGCGGGGATTCGCGGCGGCGAGGAACGCTACCGGCTGCTGTTCGACAGCGCGCCCGATGCGATCGTGATGGTGGACGAGAACAGCGGGCGCATCCTGGACGTGAATCGTACGGCCAGTGAGTGGACGGGGCGCGAGCCGCGCAGCCTGCAAGGCGCATTTTACCGCGAGCTGTTCGTGGGCGGAGCCGCGCGCACGCACCCGTCTGGCGGCGGTGTGCTACGCGGTCAGGACGGCTCGACGCGGCCGGTCGAAGCGCACAGCAGCATGACGGCGTGGGGTGACCAGTTGGTGCGCCAGGCGGTCATCCGCGACGTCTCGGAACGCGTGGAAAGCGAGCGCGTGCGGCGCATTGCTGCCGAGGCGCTGGCGAGCATTGCCGAGGGTGTCATCATCGCTGACGCCGACCGGCGGGTGTTGCAGCTCAACGCCGCGGCGACCAAGCTCACCGGCTTCTCTGCGGACCGGTTCGTCGGATGGCCGCTGGATGCCACCCGCACGCTGCTCGACGGCAGCCCGCTGCCCGATTCACTGTGGGACGAGGTCGCTGTGACCCACCATTGGTCCGGTGAAATCATGAGCCGCCGCAGCGACGACAGCGTGTATGTCGAGAAACTCAGCATCAGCACGATCCGCGACGCTGGCCGCCGCGTGCTCCACTACGTTGCGGTGTTCAGCGACATCTCGGCCGCGCAGGCCGACCGGCACCGCCTGGAGCACCTTGCTGCGCACGATGCGTTGACGGGCCTGGTCAACCGCGCGGAATTCCAGCGCCACTGCGAGGTTGCGGTCGAAAGGGCCGTGCGGGAACACCACGTGGCGGCGGTGTTGTTCATCGACCTCGATGCGTTCAAGTTCGTCAATGACAGCTACAGCCACGCCGTCGGTGACCGGCTGCTGCAACTGGTCGCCGAGCGCATCCAGCGCCAGTTGCGCGAAGGCGACGTCGCCGGGCGCATCGGTGGCGACGAATTCACGGTATTGCTGGGCCGGCTGACGCTGCGGGAGGACGCGGCGGCGCTGGCCAACCGGATGCTGGCGGTCCTGTCCGAACCCTTCCGTGTCGAAAGCTATGAGATCACCGTCAGCGCCAGCATCGGCATTGCCGGTTATCCGCTGGACGGCGACGATGCGCGGATCCTGATCGCCAACGCGGATGCCGCGATGTACGCGGCCAAGACCGAGGAGCGCAACGCGTGGCGCTTCTATGCGCCGACGATGCAGGCCGATGCGAGTCGTCGGATGCTGCTGGCGACCGAGTTGCGCCACGCGCTCCAGAACGACGAGTTCAGGCTCGTCTATCAACCCAGCGTCGAAATGAGTTCCGGACGCGTCGTCGCCGCCGAAGCGTTGCTGCGGTGGCAGCATCCGGATCGCGGCGAAGTACTGCCGGGCGAGTTCATTCCAATTGCCGAGCGCATCGGCCTGATCCACCGCATCGATGAGTGGGTGATGCACGCGGTATGCGCACAGATGCACGTGTGGGACAAGGCGGAGGTGCCGCAGATCCGCGTCGCGATCAACGTTTCGGCGCGCTGGTTCGGCCACCCCGGCTTCATCGACAGCGTTCGGCACGCCCTGCAGTCGAACGCCGTCGCGCCCTCGCGCGTCGTGCTGGAAATCACCGAGGGTGCGATGCTGCGGCTTGGCGAAGACACCGAGCGCACGATGCGTGAACTGCAGGCGTTGGGCACGGCCGTCGCCATCGACGATTTCGGCACCGGCTATGCGTCGATGGCGTACCTCAAGTTGCCGGCCATCGCGTATCTCAAGATCGACGGTTCGTTCGTCGCCGGGCTGCCCGGCGACGCCAATGACGCCGCGATCACCGGCGCGATATTGGCGATGTCCGGCAGTCTCGGCCTGACCACCATCGCCGAGGGCATCGAAACCGAGGCGCAACACGAATTCCTGATGCGTGCGGGGTGCGTGGAGGGGCAGGGCTACCTGTACTCGTACCCGCTGCCGCCGACCGCGCTCGAGCGGATGCTGCGGCCCAGGCACCAGTCCGAAGGCTTGAAGCTAGCGCTGGTTCCGCCGTGCCGCAGTTGAATTCACGTGGCTCCGGTCCGCGTCGCCGGTGACGTGCATCGAGAGTGCGCCCACCTGCGATAATGGTGGCATCGTGGATGCACTGACCGACACGCCGCATGGCGAATCGTCGCGCGCGCGCCAGACGGGCGTCGAAGCCGATATTTCGCCACCAGCCGTCTCCAAGGTTCAGGCGCGGTCGCCGATCGTGCAGGCGGGAGCGGAGTCCCTCTCCCCCAACCCCCTCCCCCGCACAACAGCCGCGAGGGAGGGGGCTTGCTCCGGCGGCACCGTCGCAGATCGTCGGGAAGCCTCGGGCCATGATGGCGTCTGGCTGTTCGGCTACGGCTCGCTGATCTACAAGGTGGACTTTCCCTGGCTCGAGCGACGCCGCGCGACGGTCCGCGGATGGTCGCGGCGTTTCTGGCAGGGCTCGCACGACCATCGCGGCACGCCGCAGCACCCGGGTCGCGTGGTGACCCTGGTACCCACCACGGATGCACTGTGCACGGGCATGGCCTACCGCGTCGCGCCCGCAACGTTCCGGCAGCTCGATTTTCGCGAGAAGAATGGTTACGTGCGGCGTACCGTGTTGCTCGACATGCCGCCTGCCGGAACCGCCGAAGGTATCGCCTACATCGCACCCGCCGGCAATCCCGCCTGGCTTGGCGCCGCGAGCGTCGCCGCTATCGCACGCCATATCGCCGGTTCCGCGGGACCGAGCGGGAGCAACCGCGATTATGTCGTGCGACTCGCCGAGTCGCTGCGCGAAATGGGCGTCGACGATCCGCACGTGTTCGCGATCGAGCGGGAGCTGCGTGAGCTGGTGGTGGCGACGCGCTGACGGCGTCCCGTGCTCACGCCTTTGCCCGCAACCGCAATCCGCGCGGCGTCAATGCGCGCTCGATGAGTTCGAACGCGCCCTGCATCACCAGCGCCAGCAACGCCGCGGGTATCGCGCCTTCCATGATCAGCGGCACGCTGTCGAGGCGGATGCCGGTGAGGATCGGCTGGCCATAGCCGCCCGCACCGATCAGGGCGCCCAAGGTCGCCGTGCCGACGTTGATCACCGCGGCGATCTTGACGCCGGCCAGGATCGGGCGCAGCGCCAGCGGCAGTTCGACGCGCCACAACCGCACGCGCGGCGGCAAGCCAAGCGCCGCGGCGGACTCCAGCAGTGACGGCTCGATGCCGGCCAGCCCGGCATGGGTGTTGCGCACGATCGGCAGCAGGCTGTACAGGAACAGTGCCGCGATCGCGGGCTCCGCGCCGATGCCGAACAGCGGGATCATGAACACGAACAGCGCGAGCGAGGGCACGGTCTGCAGGATGCCCGTCAACCCCAGGACGAGTTGGCCGAGGCGCCGCCAGCGCGCCGCGAAAATCCCCAGTGGTACCGAAATCAGGATGGCCAGCGACAGCGAGATACCGACCAGCGCGAGATGCTGCAGGGTGTAGCGCCACAGTTGGGGCCAGAAGCCCGCCTGCGCGGACTCGCCGATGTCGACGTGCAGGAACGCGGCGGCGACCGTGGCCGGATCCTCGCCGTCGATCTGGACCGCCTTGTTCATCGCGCGCATGTGTTGCACGTCGATGGTGCCGGCGAGACCGATCAGCGCGGCGACGAAGTTGGGTGCGCGCCGGTCGAGGTCCAGCCGATACAGGAACACCGCCTTGTAGCGTGGAAAGAAATGACGGTTGTCCTCGAGCACCCGCAGGTGGTATTGGGCGATCTGCGCGTCCGTGCTGTAGAGATCGGTCACGTCGATCGCGCCCGCGGCAAGCGCGCGGTAGGCGAGGCTGTGGTCCATGCCGCGCGCGCGCTGGGGCAGGTGGTAGGCGCGCCGGAGGCCCGGCCAGCCATCGTCGCGATTCATGAATTCGTTGGAAAACGCGAGTTTGAGGTCCGGATGCTTCGCGAGGTCCGAAATCGTGCGGATGTGCAGGCGCCTGGCTTCGCTCTCGCGCATGCCGATCGCGTAGTTGTCCTCGAACCCGAGGCTGTTGGTGATGCCGATCCCGAGCTTGGCGAGGCGTGCACGCAACGCGTCGATGCCGGCGTCGGGCGGCACGTCGGTCAGCAGTTCGTGGCTGATGGTGCCGGTGTACTCCGGATACGCGTCGATGTTTCCGTTGCGCAGCGCGGTCCACAGGATGCGGGTGCCGCCAAGGTTGCGCCGGTACTCGACGCGTGCGCCGTGCTCGCGTGCGGCGAGGGTCGCGATCTCGCCGAGCACCACGGACTCGGTGAATTCCTTCGAGCCGACGACGACCGTGGTGGTGCCGCTGTGTCCTGCGGGCGCGTCGGTGGTTTGCGCCACCGCCGCCAGCGGCAGCCACGCAAGCAGCAGGACCGGCCAGCGTTTCACGCTGCGCCCCCCGGCAGGTTGCGGTGTGCCGCGAGGAACTCGCGCACGAAGTCGCTGGCGGGTGAGCGCTGGAACGCCTCGAAGCTTCCGTCCTGCAGGATTCGGCCCTGCCGCATCAAAACCAGCCGTGTGCCGAAGAAGGCTGCCTCGGCCATGTCGTGGGTCACCATGATCACGGTCTTGCCGAGGCCGCCGAAAATATCGCGCAGTTCGTCCTGCAGGCCGTGGCGCACCAGCGGATCGAGCGCACCGAGCGGTTCGTCGAGCAGCAGGGTGGGCGGATCCAGCATCAGGGCGCGCATCAGCGCCACGCGCTGGCGCTGGCCCCCGGACAACTCGGCCGGGAACCGGTCCAGAAGTTCCGCCCGCAGGTGGGCAAGGCCAGCCAGTTGCAACGCGCGCTCGCGCACCCGCCCCGCGTTCCATCCGAGGTGGCGTGGCAGCAGCGCAAGATTGCCGAGCACCGTCAGGTGCGGAAACAGGCCGCCTTCCTGGATCACGTAGCCGACCCGGCGCCGCACTTCGAGCACCGCGTCGCGCTGCAGCAATGCGCCGTCGCACAGCACGCGGCCCGTGACGGGCCATTCCAGCCCGATCAGCAGGCGCAGCAAAGTCGATTTCCCGGAGCCGCTGCTGCCGATCAGGATGCTCGTGCGCCCGCGGGGAAACGCGATGCTGACGTCATCGACGGCGCGCACCGCGCCGAACGTGCAGGTGACGTCCTGCAGCGCAAACGCCGGATCAGAGTCCCTCGAGGCAGGCATCGTCGATGGCGCGCCGCTTGCGACCGACCACCGCGTAGTAATACAGCATGCGGCCTTCGATGGACAGGCGGTGGCGGTAACGCTCCAGCCGGTGCAGCTTCAGGTAATCGTCGTGGACCATCCGCTTGACCAGCCGCGAAAAGCCGCTGGTATCGCGGGTGTCGAGAAAGGTTTCCTTGATGTTGAACGCGATCCAGCCGTCCGTCTTCACGAGGTTGTAGGCGGCCGCGAACGCCGCCACCGGAATATCGCCGAAGCCCAGCGCGGCGACGGTGGTCATGGCGTCGAAGCTCCAGTTCCTGAGTTCGGTGAGCAGCTCGGGCGACAGCTGAGTGAGATCCGCGACGTAGTAGGCGTCATACGCGCCGGGCCGGTCGCGCTTGGCGGCGCGCTCGGCTTCATCGATGTTGTCGATGCCGACCACGCGCGCGGCGCCATGCTCGACCAGCAGCTCGCCGACCATGCCGTTGCCGGCGCCCACGTCCAGCACGCGCATCTGCCTTGGGTCGTTGCCGGCCTTGAGCGCGGCGTCGCGCAACAGGTCCGTCAGCTTCGCGGGCGAGGTGCACTTGAGACGCTGGTAGAAAAGTTGCTCGTACAACCCGGGATGGTTGTAGATGTCGGCGTAGTCGTGGAACAGGATGCGGCGTTCGCGATCGCCTTCGTTGATCGTGAAAAAGGCTTCGCTCTGGCTGGCGCTGGTGAGATTGTCGGCGGGAAAACGGATCTGATAGCGCTGCTGTCGCATGCTGGCCCTGTGCAATGGTGGAAGGTGCATCGCGGCGCGGACAGTTCGACGAAGCTGGCCTCGGCATGCGCCGCACGCGCGCGCAACGATGCTCGCGCCCCACCGTATTGGGTGCGTGCGCACATTGCAAATCCGCGCACGCGTCCGCGCCATCGTTGACGCGATGAGGGGCGCGGGCGATGCTTGCCGCATGCCGGAGTCGTCCCGAAGTGCCGCGGATCGGCAGCCAGTCGAGTCGAGGGGCTGGATACTCGCGGCGCTGATGTGCACGATGATGCTGGCGGCGATGGACACGACCATCGTGTCCACCGCCATTCCGCAGATCGTCGGCGACCTCGGCGGATTCCGACTTTTCAGTTGGGTGTTCTCGATCTATCTGCTGGCGCAGACCGTGACCATCCCGGTCTACGGCAAGCTTTCGGATCTGTTCGGGCGCAAGCCGGTGCTGATCGCCGGCACGCTGGTGTTCCTGGCCGGCTCGACGGCGTCTTCGGGAGCGTGGAACATGCTGTCGTTGATCGTGTTCCGCGCCGTGCAGGGCTTTGGCGCGGGCGCGATCGTGGCGACGACGACCACGCTTGCGGGTGACCTGTATTCCGTGCGCGAGCGTGCGGTGGTCGAGGGCTGGCTCTCCAGTGTCTGGGGCATCGCGGCAATCGTCGGTCCGTTGCTGGGCGGTGCGCTCGCCGAGTACGCGTCGTGGCGCTGGATCTTCCTGGTCAACCTTCCGATCGGCGCACTCGCCATCGCCCTGATCGGGTCTTTCCTGCACGAGCAGTTTGATCGCCGGCGCCCGCACATCGACTACGCGGGCGCAGCGCTGGTGCTCGCCGCGGTGGGCACCTTCATCTTCGGGTTGTTGCAGGGTGGGCAGGCCTGGCCGTGGCTGTCGGCGGAAAGTCTGGCGGTGTTTGCCGTGACGCTCGTGTTGCTGGTTGCCGTGGTGGGGGTGGAGCGCCGCGCAGCCGAGCCCGTGATGCCCGGGTGGCTGTGGCGTTATCGGGTACTGGCGGGGCCCAACCTCGCAACGCTCGGCATGGGTCTCGTGATGATCGCGCCGGAGGCGTACCTGCCGACCTTTTCCCAGTCGGTGCAGGGGCTCGGTGCGATTGCCGCCGGCATGGTGCTCGCCAGCATGAGCATCGGCTGGCCGACCGCCTCGGCGCTTTCAGGCCGCCTGTACATGCGGATCGGGTTTCGTGACGCCGCGCTGGCAGGCGCCGTGTTGCTGGTCATGGCATCGCTTGGCTTCATCTGGATACCCGAGCCCCAGCCCGTATGGGCGGTGGTCCTGGACCAGGTGGCGCTGGGCGCCGGCTTCGGGCTGATGTCCACGCCGCTGCTGGTGGGCCAGCAGTCGGTGGTGGGCTGGGAGCAGCGCGGTGTCGTCACCGGCGCCAACATGTTCGCGCGTTACCTCGGACAGAGCCTCGGCGCGGCGCTGTTTGGCACGATCTTCAACGCCGCTCTCGCCGGTCGCCTCGCGCAGGCTCCGGCGGCTTTGCGGCGCAAGTTGCCGGGCAACGTCGACCAGGTGATCCACGCATTGCAGGTGGGCAAGCCGGACGCGGCGGACGACTACCTGCGTGCGTCGATCTCGCTCGCGACCCGCCATCTGTACGCTGGCATGGCGGCGATCACCGTGCTGATGCTGCTGGTACTGCTCGCGGTGCCGCGCCGGTTCAATGCCTCGTACGACGCCCGCCCGGGTTCATCTCGACACTGAGGCTGAAGCTGCGCTGTTCGCCAGGCTGCATCGCACCGACGCCCACGAGGCGGCGCGCAACTTCCTCGCCCCGTTCGTTGGTAATCGTCAGCACCATCGAATACTCCCACGCTCCGCTGTCGGCCGGATTGCGGAAGCTGCCTTCCACACGCAGCGGCGTCAACGCCGCCGGCGCGGCGACGTCACTGCCCGGCGCACCCCAGCGAAGCCGGTGACGGCACGCAGGACACGTCTCGGCGCTCTCGAGGATGGTTTCGCGGCAGTGCGGGCAGACGCGCGTCGCGCCCGCCGCACCCGCATTCGCCACGCTCATTTGGGCGTGCCGATTCCGTTGCTCTTGCTGCCGTTGTTCTTGTGGATGTCGGTGACGCCGGACTTGTCATCGTCCCAGCCGAATTCGGCATTGCCGCGCATGCGCGAGCCCTTGGCGACGCTGAAGGTCCGGGATTTCACATCGCCGATCAACGATCCGGTCTGCTGCAGCTCGACGTGTATGGCGGCCTCGATGTTGCCATTGAGTTCGCCGGCGACCGTCACGCGCTCGGCGCGCACGCTGCCGTCGACCTTGGCGCCGGTTTCGATCGTGAGGTCGCCGCGGACGTTGATGTCGCCCTTGAAACGGCCCGCGATGCGGACGTGGCCGGCGCCCTCGATCTTGCCTTCGATGATGAGGTCGGGCGCGATGTGGGATTCGGAACCGGATTTTGCGGTCTTGGCCGCGGGCGATGGCTCGGCCACCGTCGGCTTGGCGGGTGTCGGCGTCTCGACGGGAGCCGGCATGTCGAACCGGCCCACGTCGGGCGGGTCCTGCAGGGTTGGGAGC
>JBOHYX010000002.1:0-24947 GCA_050738115.1 Rhodanobacteraceae bacterium | reverse complement strand
CATCAATCCGTACGGCGATACGCCCACGCTGCAGGATCGCGAGATGGTCCTGTACGAACCGGACGTCGTGTGCGAATACATCGACGAGCGCTACCCGCACCCGCCGCTGATGCCGGTCGATCCCCTGTCGCGTGCGCGCCTGCGGCTGGCGTGCGTGCGGATCGAGCGCGACTGGGTGCCGGAAGTGGCGACGATCCGCGCGGGCGGGCGCACCGCGGAACCCGCGCGCAAACGACTGCGCGATCACCTCATGACGGCACTCCCGCTGTTCAAGGCTGCGAAGTTCTTCCTGAAACCCGAAATCAGCCTTGCGGACTGCCTGGTCGCGCCGGTGGTGTGGCGTCTGCCGTCGCTGGGCGTATCGCTGCCCCGGGAAGCGAAACCCGTCATCGACTATGGCGAGCGGCTGTTCCGCAGCCAGGGTTTCGCCCGCAGCCTGACCGCCGATGAGCGCCTGCTGGGCGAGTTGTGACCCAAACGCCCGCCATGACTTCGAACCGCCCGTACCTGCTGCGCGCGGTGCACGAATGGATCTGCGACAACGGGCTCACGCCGTACATCGTGGTGGATGCCGGCCGGCCCGGCGTGCAGGTGCCCCCGCAGGCCGTCAACGAGGGCCGGGTGGTCCTTAATCTGGCGCCGCGCGCGGTGGCGCGCCTCGAAATCGGCAACGCCGACATCACGTTCATGGCGCGCTTTGGCGGCGTCAGTCATGCCGTCAGCGTGCCGGTCGCGGCGGTGCAGGCGATCTACGCGCGCGAAAACGGGCAGGGCATGCTGCTGGCCGACGAAGCGTCGGGCACCGCGCAGCCGCCATCGTCGGAGGCGGCATCACCGCCATCTGCGACGCCGTCGCTGCAGGCGGTTCCAACGGGTGCCCAGGACGCTTCCGCGTCGGACGATGACTCCAGGCCCTCGCCCGACGACGGTACGGGCAAGCGGCGGCCAAAGGGCAAGCCCAGCCTGCACGTGGTGAAGTGACGAAACTGGGTGACGCGCGCCGCGGCGGCCTGCAACGGCGCTGGAAGAGCTCTGTTTCGGTGTCGGCCATCCATGGCCTTGCTCGGAGCAAGATCCTGCAATTTGCTTCGTGTCAGCCGCGCAGAGGATGTGCGCAGAACGGGGCCCCCTGACACGGCGCGCGGAAAAGAGGCAGGGAAGTCGATCTGTTTGACGCGCGCGCAGCGCGCGAATCCCCCTTGCGATCAGTGCAGCGTCCGCCGCGCCCGCGTGATCGGGATGACGTTGTCGTCGCGGTCCGTCACCGTCACGGTCACGCTGGGCGGGGACATCCGGCGAGTCGCCGCAAACGGGCGGGGTGCGGCAGTGTCGTCCGATTGCCGTGCAGGCAGGCTCTCGGTCACCACCCGATCGCCGAGGAAGGTGACGCGTGCCGTGCGGCGGTCGTGTCCGCCGGTGCTGACGTCGAAGCGGTATTCGCGCAACACGCACAGTGCCCCACGTCGTCGGACGATGCGCAGGCGGTGCAGGGCCACGCTGTCGTCGAGCAACTGCAGGCCGTGCCGCTCGCACAGGCGCCGCGCGTGCCCGGTCATGCGTTCGCGCAGGCGCAGCACGTGATACCAGCACGCGACGATCACGCCCACGGCGAGCAGCGGTAACCAGATATCCAGCACGTTTCGATCCTCGCGCAGCGGTGCCTGCCGCGTTCCCGATCATCATGCCTGCGCCCGCGCCGAAAAAACAGGCGGCAGCGCCCGCACGACTTACTTCACGCGCTCCACGCGCACGCTCTGGTTGCAGCCCTGTACGTACATCAGCCAGCTGCCGAGGATCATCGGCTTGATCGTCACTTCCGGATCCTGGACGGTGGGGCAGGAATAGGCGCCGGATTCGGCCTGTCTCCAGACCTGACCATTGTCGAGCTTGAACGTGGTCTGCCCCGCCCAGCCATCGAACGACCCGACCAGGTGCGTGGCGACCCGCTCGCGCGGTTGGTTGTCCGGGTAAAACACCGGCTGGCCGCTCGCCGAAACGGTCTTGACCTGCTCGTGCGTTCGCAGCCACTGATCGAGGTACTGCAGTTGCTGCGGCGTCAATTTGTCCAGGCCCGCCGCCTTGAAATCGGCCGCCGACATGCGTTCCTGGAGCGAGGAAAACTGTTGGGCCATGACGGGCAGGGCGGCGAGAGCCAAGGCCAGGGTGGCCGGCAACAGCAGTCGGATGCGCATGGAGCGCGATCATAACAGCGCCCCCTGCGGCCCGCACGGGGCGACCGTCGAGGCGATTGAATACACTGGGCTTGTCGCGGGCGTGGCCCGCTCCGCCAGCAGTCGCGTCACCCCATGTCGCCGTCCATCACCCCCTCGGAAGTCGTGCCCGCGTTGCCCGGCGCGGCGCTGTCGGCGGCGGCGCGGGATCTCTGCGAGGCGACCGACGCGCTGCTCGCGGCCATCGATTGCGATGCGGACACGCGTGCCGCGGCGGCCTGGTACGCGGTGGCGTGCGCTGACCCGGAAGCGTGGCTGTCCGCGCGCGGACGGGCATCGGCCGCCCTGCGCAGGCTGGTCGAGGGCCAGCAGCAAGCCGAGCGCGTGTGGGCGCTGCACGCCGCGCGCGACGCGGGCGGCGATGCCGAGGGCCTGCGTCGGCTGTTGCTCGCGATCATCCGGGACCTGCGGGTGGTGTATTTGCTGTTGGCGCGCCAACTTGCGCGGATGCGGGCCGCCGCCGGCTTGCCGGACGCCGAGCGCCGCGCCCTGGCCGAGTTGACCCGCGACATCCACGCGCCGCTCGCGAACCGCCTTGGCATCGGTCAGTGGAAATGGGAACTCGAGGACCTCGCGTTCCGCTACCTGCATCCCGACATCTATCACCGCATCGCGGCATTGCTGGATGAGCAGCGCGCGGATCGCGAAGCGTGGATCGGCCGCAGCGTCGACGCGCTGCGCGCCGCGCTTGCGACGCAGGGCATCAGCGCGGACGTGCAGGGGCGTGCCAAGCACATCTATTCGATCTGGCGCAAGATGCAACGCAAGCAGGTGGGGTTCGGCGACCTCTACGACATCCGCGCGCTGCGCGTGCTGACCCGGAGCGTGGCCGATTGCTACGCGGTGCTCGGCGTGGTGCACGGGCTGTGGCCGATCATTCCTCGGGAATTCGACGATTACATCGCGCGGCCCAAGGGCAACAATTACCGTTCGCTGCACACCGCCGTGGTCGGCCCGGGCGGCGAGACGCTCGAGGTGCAGATCCGCACCGGGGAAATGCATCGCAGTGCGGAGCTCGGTGTCGCCGCGCACTGGCGCTACAAGGAGGGCGGGCAGGGCGACGCCGTCTACCAGGCACGCGTCGCGTGGATGCGCAAGCTCCTGGAAACGCGTGCCGACGGCGAGGACGACACGTCGCTCGCGGCCGAACTGCGCTCGGAACTGGCGGAAGACCGCGTCTATCTCCTGACGCCCCAGGGCGCGGTGGTCGACCTGCAGGCCGGTGCGACGGTGCTCGACTTTGCCTACCACGTGCACACGATGGTCGGGCATCGCTGCCGCGGAGCCAAGGTCAACGACCGCATCGTGCCGTTGACGCACCAGCCGGTCAGCGGTGATCGCGTCGAGATTTTGACCGCGCGCGAGCCCGCGCCCAGCCGTGACTGGCTGTCGCCGCAGCTCGGTTACCTCAACACGGCGAGCGCGCGCAGCAAGCTGCGTGCATGGTTCCGACGCGAGGATCTCGCCGCCAACCTCACGGCGGGCCGGCAACTCCTGGAGCGCGAGGCACGCCGTCTCGCGGTGCCGGACGAGGTCCTGGAGCGCCTGCCGGCGCGGCTGGGCCGCAAGGGCCGCGATGACCTGCTGGTTGGCCTGGCCCTGGGCGAGGTCGGCACGGCGCAGCTCACGCGTGCGATGCTGGAAGCGCAGCCGGCCGCTTCGCCGGCGCCCCCGCCGCCGCGCAGGGCGCCGCGCGGCGCCGACAAGCCTGGCGCGCTGACGGTCGAGGGGGTCGGCAATCTCCTGACCACGCTGGCGCATTGCTGTCGGCCACTGCCGGGCGACGAAGTTTCGGGCTACGTCACGCGTGGGCGGGGTGTCACCGTGCACCGGGCCGATTGCGCCGCGCTGGCGAGATTGCGCGCGTCCAACCCCGACCGTGTGATCGAAGTACGCTGGCAGAGTGCGCCCGATCGCGCGTATGAAGTCGCCATCGCGGTGCTGGGTTACGACCGTCGTGACCTGCAGCGTGACGTCACCAACGTGGTGACCAACTCCGGCGCGCGGATCGTGGCGTCGGAAAGCCGCAGCGACCGCGATCGCGGCGAGGTGACGATGCGCTTTACCCTGCGCGTGCACGACTACGGTGAACTTTCGGCACTGCTGGCACGGCTCGCGGCGCTGCCGAACGTCACCGACGCGCGCCGGCTGGCCGGCGGCTGAATGCCGCGTGCCGGCGACGGAAGCGCCGTCGGGTAAATGCTAAAATTGCGCAAAGGGCGCAGCCGCCGGCATGGCACCGGAACAGGCGGCCGGTTGCGCGGTCCGATGGAGTGGAGACGCTACGCCGAACGGCAGCTCGGCGATGGATACCCATGAACGATCGACACGATTCTTCCTCTCGCGATACGCCGCGGCGCACCGAGCCGGTTCTCGGCAACCTGGACCAGCTCGACGCGGAAGCGGGCGGCGACCGGCGCTCCGCCGAGCGCGCGGAGCGGGCTGCCGCGTCGGTGCGCGGCGCTCCCGGGGAGCGCATCGAACGTACATCGGCGTCGCCGCGCCGGCCATTCGACGCCCGCCCGCCCGCGACCCACCCGCCGCGGCACCGCCGGCGCCGCTGGTGGCCTGCGGTCGTCGTGGCGGTGGCGATCGTCGTCGCGGGCGCATGGGTGTTCAGCAACCAGTCGATGCTGAGCGCGCTGCTCCCGCAGACGCAACTGAACTCGCTGCTGTCGCGCGCGGACAAGGCTTACGCTGCCGGCAAGCTGACCGGTGGTCCGGACAGCGCGCGCGACCTGTACGAGGCGGTGCGGGTGCTCGACCCGGACAACGAGCAGGCGCTGACCGGGTTGCAGAACGTCGGCGACGCCGAGCTTGCACGGGCGCGCACGGCGCTGAAACAGCATGACTATACGGCTGCGCGCACCGCGCTCGAGAACGCGCGCGGCCTGCTGGGCGGTGGTGCGGGAGTCCAGGCGGTCGATCAGGACCTGGCCAAGGCGGTCCTCCACAACGCCAATGTCGACGTGCTGATCGGCCAGGCGCGCGCCGCGCTCAAGAATGGACACATCGACGGCGCGGATGGCGCCGCGGCGCTGTTCGGCAAGGTGCTTGCCGGCGCGCCGGACAACCCGGTGGCGCGGCACGGCATGGACCAGATCGGCGACGCGCTGGCGACCCGGATCCGCACGCAACTCGGCAATAACGACCGCGCCGGTGCGCGGCAAACGCTCGACAGCCTGGCGAGCCTGGTGCCCGGCTATTCGCAGTTGCCGACGCTGCGCGCAAATGTCGCCGCGGCCGATCGCGCGGCCGATGCGCAGCGCGACCAGGATCTCGCGCAGGGTCAGGCGGACCTGAAGGCGGGCAAGTTGACGGGTGCGGGCGATGACAACGCCGAAGCGCAGTTCAAGGCGGCATTGGCGGCGGATCCCGGCAACGCGAAAGCGCAGGCCGGTCTTGGGCAGGTCGCGTCGACGCTGGTCGCGCAGGCGAACGTCGCCATCGCCGCGGGGAACATGCACGATGCCAAGGGCCTGCTCGACCAGGCGACGGGGCTGGCGCCGAAGTCCGCGGATCTCGCCGCCGCGCGCCTGCGACTCGCCGCCGCCGGCAAGCAAGCCTCGGGCAGCGCACCCGCCGCTTCCGGCTCGGAATCGGCCGCATTGCCCGTGGTGCCGCCTGTCCTGACGCCTGCGCAGTCCGCGAAGCTCGCGCAGCTCGTTGCCAGCGCCAAGTCAGCCGCGCAACACGGCAACATCATGTTGCCGCCGGGTCACAGCGCCTACGACCTGTACAGCGCGGCACTTGCGATCGACGGTAGTGACGCCGCGGCGCAGGCGGGCTTGCGCGGCCTGCCGCAGGTCACGCGCGACCAGTTCGAACATGCGCTGCGCGAAGGGAATCTGGACCACGCGCACGACCTGCTGGCGACCCTGGACGAGCTCGACCCCGGCGATCCCGTCGAAGCCGCGATGCGCCGTCGCCTTGGCAGTGCCTGGCTCGACCGCGCCGACCACGATGCGACGCTCGGCCGGTCCGCGGCGGCGCGCACCGCGCTTGGCGAAGCCCAACGGCTGGTACCCCAGGATCCGCGCATCAGCGAGATCAGCGCCCGGATTCACCTGGATGACTAGCGTTCGTCCGTGATCGCGGTTCGCTGAAGGGGACGGCGGCGCCTTGCGCCGTTCCACGGGAGGCCGTCCCGCCGGAGCGTCGTTCACACGTTTGCCTGAAGCGCCATCGCTACTTGACTCGCGTGGGCGATTGGCCCATGACTGCCCGGCAGGAGGTCCCGAAATGGGAAATTGGCGCGACGACGCCGTGCTGGTGTGCGGCGCCAGCAGCCAGATCGGTTTTTTCCTGTTGCCGGCGCTCGTTCGCGCGGGCGTCGAGGTGCTGGCGTTGTCCCGCCAGCCGCAAGCCCCATTGCCCGGTGTGACCTGGTTCGAGGGCGCGTTGTCGCAGCCGCCGGCGGGCACGGCTGCGGGCGGCTCCGTGTGCAGCTTCGCGCCGCTGGCTGCGCTGGCCGCGTGGATCGACGCCGGCACAGCGCCCGTGCTGCAACGCGTGGTCGCGACCAGTTCCATGAGCGCGGTCAGCAAATGCGCATCGCCGGTCGCCGCCGAGCGCGCGCTCGCGCAGCGGCTGCGGGACGGCGAAGCGGCGCTGGCGGATGCGTGCAAGCGGCGCGGGATCGCGTGGACCGTGTTGCGGCCGACATTGATCTACGGTGCCGCGCGCGACCGCAGCCTGACGCCGCTGGCGCGCCGTGCCGTGCGCTGGCGGGTGTTCGGCTTGCCGGCGGGGCGCGGCCTGCGCCAGCCGGTGCATGCCGAGGACGTCGCAACGGCCGTGCTCCGCGCGCTCGATGGCGCCGCCGCGGGCCGTGTGGTCCCGATCGGCGGCGGCGAACGGCTGTGCGCCGCGGACATGTTCGCGCGGGTGCGCACCAGCCTGCCGGTGTACGCGCTGCCGCTGCGGGTGCCGGCCACGCTGGTTCGTGCGGGCGCGCGCCTGCTGCCGCCGCTGCGCGGTCCGCTGACGCGGCTGGATCAGGATCTCGTCGCCGACAACGCCGAACTCGAACGCCTGCTCGGCGTGCGCCCACGCGGCTTTTCGCCCGATCCGGGCTGCTGGGGCTATGCAGCCGGGCGGTAAGTGCCGGGCAGCCTTGGCTGCGCCACGTCGAATCCGTCATCTACAATGCGTGCCGCGCCGCGAGGCAGCCGCAACGCCTCGGGCGAAGCCGCGGCCGCGCCGGTATCTGGACCCGGAAGTGGATCATGGACATCAACATTGCGCCGGCAAAGGTTCGCGAAATCGCGAAGGAATTCCAGAGCCGAACGCCGTACGGCTATGCCTCGGTCGGCCAGCTGTTCGACGCGGCTGTCCTCGCGGAGGTCGCGCGGGAGGTCGAAGGCAACCTCGCGCGCTATCCGCGGGAAGCCAACATCTACGCGTCCTACCGAAAACATCGCCTGTCGGTGTTGGCGGACATGCCGGAACGGACGCGGGGGTTCATCGCCGCCCTCAACGCGCCGCCGTTCCTGAGCGTTCTGTCCGACATCACCGGCATCGCGGACCTGCATCCGGACCCGGAACTGCGCGGCGGGGGCATCCACGCGATCGGTCGCGGCGGCTACCTGAAACTGCACACCGATTTCAACTGGCATCGCGGGCTCGCGATGCACCGGCGGCTCAATCTTCTCGTCTACCTCAACCAGGATTGGCAAAGCGCGTGGAACGGCGCCATCGAACTGTGGAGCGCCGACGCCCGGCAGCGCGTGTTTTCCTTGTCGCCGCGGCTCGGGCACGCCCTGCTGTTCGAAACCAACGACATTTCCTACCACGGCCATCCCGATCCGCTCGAATGCCCCGAGGGCACGTTCCGGAAGTCGATTGCGCTCTACTACTACACGCCCACCCGCCCCGTCGCGGGGGTGAGGTTCGGCAAATCGGCGATGACCAATTTCGTGGAGCGGCCGGCCGAGCGGTTCGAAACCGATCGCGTGCGGCGCTTGCGGCATCGGCTCGAGCTCAAGGCAAAGCGGCTCGCGCATTCGCTGAAGTGGAGCGGCAAGGATTGAAGCCGCAGCGCACCGCGCCCGGCTGGACGGCGCATGCCTGAGCCCGTGGCCGATCCAGTGCACGCGCCTCCGCAGCGCGTGGCTGGCGTGTGCGCGGTGGTGGTGACGCATCGCCCGGATGCGCTGCTGCTCGCGCCGCTGCTGGATGCGCTGGTGGCGCAGGCGGAATCCGTCGTGGTGGTGGACAACGCGACGCCGGGCACCGCGGTGCGCGACCTGTGCGCGGCGCGCCCGAGTGTCGAACTGCTGTCGTTGCCGGAGAACCTGGGCCTCGCGACCGCGCTGAACGCGGGCGTCACCCGCGCGCGCGCCACGCCGGCGATCACGCACGTCCTCCTGATGGATCAGGACAGCGAGCCCGAGCCCGGGATGCTGGCCGTGCTGAAGGCGGCGCTGGATCGCCTGTCGCGGCGCGCGCGGGTGGCCGCGGTCGGCCCCCGCTTTCGCGATCCCCGCGAGGACGCGGACGCGCCCTTCGTGCGGATCCGCTTTCCATTCAATCGCCAGCTGCAGTGCACCGGCGACTGCGACGAGGTCGCCTGCGATTTCCTGATCACCTCGGGTTCGCTGATTCCGCTTGCGGTGCTGGACGCGGTCGGCGGGATGGACGATGGCCTGTTCATCGACAACGTGGATCTCGAGTGGTGCTTTCGCGCGCTCGGCAAGGGCTACGCGCTGTTCGGGATCTGCGGCGCGCGGATGCGGCACCACCACGGCGACGAGCGCCAGCACGTGCCGGGCGCGCCGCGCGGAATCATCGTGCACCCGCCGCGGCGGCTCTTTTACATGATGCGCAACCGGGTGCTGTTGTACCGGCGCGCGTATACACCGCGCCGCTGGATCGCGCAGGACGTGCCGCGGCTGCTCGCAAAGCTGCTGATGTTTGCGCTGCTGGTGCCGCCGCGTGCAACGAACCTGCGTTGCATGCTCGCGGGTCTTCGCGCCGGCATCGCGGGGCGCACCGATCCGCCGCCGGGCCCCGACTGACGCGGGCAGCGCGTCAGGCCACGCCGACGCGCTCGCGTTCCAGTTCCTCGAGCTGCCGCCAGCGGTTGACGATCGTGCAGAACAGCGCCGCGGTGCGTTCGGCGTCGTATACCGCCGAGTGGGCTTCGTTGGCGTTCCATTCGAAGCCGGCCGCCTGCACCGCGCGCGACAGCACGGTCTGGCCGTAGGCGAGCCCGCCCAGCGTGGCGGTGTCGAAGCACGAAAAGGGATGGAACGGATTGCGTTTGTAACCGGTGCGCTGCACGGCCGCGTTGAGGAATCCGAGGTCGAACGCCGCGTTGTGGCCGACCAGGATCGCACGCTGGCAGCCGGTGGCCTTGATCGCCGCGCGCACCGGTTTGAATACCAACTCCAGCGCCACGCGCTCGGGCAAGGCACCGCGCAGCGGCTGGTCAGGGTCGATGCCGTTCACCTCGAGCGACTTCGGATCAATGTGCGATCCCGGGAAAGCCTCGACGTGGGTAGACACGATCGGTTCCGGCGTAAGCAGACCGGCTCCGTCCATGCTCACGATCACCGCGGCGATTTCGAGCAGCGCGTCCTGGCGCGCGTTGAAGCCGCCGGTTTCGACATCCACGACGACCGGCAGGAACCCGCGAAATCGCGTCGACATGTGTTCCGACCGCGCTTCGATCCGTGTGTGCATCCGGGCAGAATAACAGCCGGAGCAGCGGCACCGATGAACACGTGGTCACGGGGTCTTGTGTTTCCACGCGCACAGGTCGCGGATCGGACACACGGGGCACTTCGGCTTGCGCGCGGTGCATACGTAGCGTCCGTGCAGGATCAGCCAGTGATGCGCGCCGCGGCGGTACCCGGCGGGCACCACCTTCAGCAGCTTGTCCTCGACCGCGCGGGGGGTCCGGCCGCGCGCAAGGCCGGTGCGGTTGCAGACCCGGAAGGTGTGTGTGTCGACCGCGATGGTGGGCTCGCCGAACACCACGTTGAGGATCACGTTGGCAGTCTTGCGGCCTACGCCTGGCAAGGCTTCCAATGCCTCCCGGTCGTCCGGCACCTCGCCACCGTGGCGCTCCTGGAGCAGTGCGCACATCCCGCGGATGTTCCTGGCCTTGGCGTTGTACAGGCCGATGGTCGAGATGTGGCGTTTCAGCCCGTCTTCGCCGAGTGCGAGGATCTGCGCGGGCGTGTTGGCGACCGGAAACAGGCGCCTGGTCGCCTTGTTGACGCCGGCGTCCGTTGCTTGCGCCGACAGGATCACCGCGACCAGCAGCTCGAAGGGTGTCTGGTACTTGAGCTCGGTGGCCGGGTTCGGATCCAGTTCGTGCAGGCGGCGGAACAGTTCGGCGACGTCTGCGCGTTTCATCGTGTGCGATCGTCCCTGATCGCCGCGCCATCGGGCCATTCGGCAAGTGGTGCCACCTCAGGGTTGAGAGCACCCGAACGGCCATCCCTGGCATGATTTCTCACAACAGCCGCTTCGAATGCAGGAGCCTGCTTCGCACGTGCCTTGCGCGCGCTGCCACGCGCGATCGCCGCCAGTACCTCATCGTGGCTGATGGTTCGCGCGGCCGGCGTGGGTGCCGCCGCGCTGCCGCGGCGCAGCGCGACGCATGCTTCGCGCTCGCGTGCAAGCCGGGCCTCGCGCGCGACGAAACGGTCGCGGGCAGCGTCGGCGCGCGCGCGATTGAACAGTTCCTCCTTGCCCCAGCGCAACCAGTCCAGCAGGGGAATGTGCGAGGGGCACACGTCCACGCAGCGGTTGCATTCGCTGCAGGCATCGATGCGGTCGGCACGCGCCGCCGCAAAGTCGTCGGCGACCAGCGCGAAGAACAGCCGTTCGGGATCGAGGCCCTCCGGGCACGCGCGCACGCATGCGCCGCAGTGGACGCAGGGTTGCTGTGCATCGGTGCTGGAGGTGGAAACGCGGTCGATCATGGGCTGATTTTGCCCCCTTGAGTCAAGGGGGCAGCCGGATCGGCGCGAAGCGGGGATCCCGCGGGGGTTGTGGAGGCGCGAGCTCTCGTGTGGACGACGCGGGGGCGACTGGTTTCCGCGGCACCCCGTCCACGCGCATCACGGCGCAATTCCAGCACATCGATGGTGGGCGGATCGTTGAAGCGCAGCGGTACGCCGGTGACGCCGACGCCGGGTGTCACGAACAGTTTGCCGGTCGGGGTGTCGTAGTAGCCGTTCACGTATTTTTCGTCGCGGATCAGCATGAACAGCTTGTCGGTCAGCCATGGCAGAGCGACTTGGCCACCATGGGTGTGGCCCGCGATGGCGAGCGCGAAGTGGACGCCCTTGAGTGCGCGCAGGCTGTGCGGCTGGTGCATCAGGACGATCAGCGGCTTGTCCCGCGGGAGCGCGTCGAGGAACTTGGCATCGTCGCGCGTGCTCCACCAGTCGTACAGGCCGGCGAGCCGGAACGTCGGGAAATCCACCACGCGGTGATAGATGAAATGCACCGGTGATCCGGCGAGCGCGCGGTAGATCTTGTGCGCCAGCGGCGGGCCCGGCAACTGCACGTCATGGTTGCCAAGGATCGCGTACATCGGCTTGTTGAGGTGCCTGAGCGGCGCCAGCGCGGCGGCGAGATCCTTTGGCGGATCATAGGTGAGGTCGCCGGCGAACAGCACCAGATTGACGTGCAGCGCGTTCAACCGGTCGACCATCTGTCGAAGCTTGGACGTGCGGGTGTAGATGCCGACGTGGATGTCGGCGACCACCGCGATGTCGAGATCGATGGGCGCGGCGATCACCGTGCGGCGCACCACCAGTTCGTTCGGCTCGACGAAGCGGGCGTAACACAGCAACGCGCACACGACGCCCAGCACGATCGCGCCGGATGCGCGCGCATGCCGGTGCTCGCGCACGCGGCGCACCGCCTTCCAGACCGATTGCGCGAGCAGCGGCCACAACAGCCACGAGCCGTGCAGCAGGACCAGTTGCAGGAACGCCTTGGTGCGTTCCTGCGGTTCGATGTCGAACGTCGGGTATTCGATGACCGGCCAGGCAATGCAGAACACCACGATGCCGGCGAGCCACAGGCCCCGGATCAGCCAGCGGTCACGGCGCGCATTCAGGGCGGGCACGGCAATTCGGGACGCGGCGGCCGTTCACTGACGCCAATCGCCGGGGCCATCGCGATGCAGTCGACGGGACATGGCGCGACGCACAGTTCACAGCCGGTGCACAGGTCCGCGACCACGGTGTGCATCAGCTTGACCGCGCCCACGATCGCGTCCACGGGGCACGCCTGGATGCACTTGGTGCAGCCGATGCAGACGTCCTCGTCAATGAGCGCGGTGCGGGGTGGCGCCTCGACGCCGCAGGCCGGGTCGAGTGGCCGCACCGGCTGCCCGGTGATCCGCGCCAACGCGCGCACGCCTTCCATACCGCCAGGCGGACAACGGTTGATCGCCGCCTCGCCGCGCGCGATCGCTTCGGCGTAGGGCCGGCAAGCCGGATAACCGCAGCGCCGGCACTGGGTTTGCGGCAGGACCGTGTCGATGCGATCGGCAAGCGTCGGGGGCGGAGCGGGGGCATCCATTCGCGGATTCTAGCCGCGTGCGCGAGCGCTTCCATGGTGTGCGGCGTGCACGGTCGCGCCTGACCACTGGGCCGAACGGGCACCGCGTGCGGTTCGGCGTGACGGGTACGGCCCGGGCCGTTACCATGCGCGATTCTCCCGCCGGGCAGTAACCCGCCGATGCGTGCCGAAAAGGATTGTGTGGTGAGCTTCCATTACGTCGTGCGCGACGCGGCCGATGGCGTCGCCGCGCCGTTCGAAGACTCCCGCACGCGCGGCGAGCCGATGCGGGCGCTGCTCGGCCATGGACAGCTTGTGCCGGGCATGGAAAAAGCCCTGGCTGGTCGTGAGGCCGGGGAGAAGTTCGAGGCCGAGATCGCACCGGCGGACGCCTACGGCGAATATCAGGACGGCCTGTTGCAGCGCGTGCCCAAGAAATACTTCCGCGACCCGGCACACCTGAAGCCCGGGATGACGACGGTGCTCGAGACGCGCGACGGCGGCCAGCGGCTGGTGACGGTGCACAAGGTCGGGATGAGCTCGATCGACGTCGACCACAACCATCCGCTGGCTGGCAAGACGCTGCATTTCGACATCGAAGTCATCGATGTGCGCGCCGCGGCGCCCGAGGAAATCGCCCACGGCCACGCGCATTAGTTGTGCGATCATCCTTGATCGCTGCTTCGCCGCGGGATCTTGCAACGCCTCATTGCTTGCGCACGTCCAACACCAGAACGGCCGTTCCGGGCCTGACTTTTCGAAACAGCCGCTCCGATCCAGAGGAGGAACAGCGCCACCCACGGCAAACTGTCGATCGGGGACGATCGCGCATCAATGGAAGATTTTCTGGCGCTGCCTGCGCCGCCGCAGCCAGGCATCGATCGACAGCGTTCCCGGACCGTGGACGATCAGCACCAGGAAGCCGCCGGCGATCGCCAGGTTCTTCATGAAGTTGATCCACTGCCCGTGGTCCGCGAAATCGGCATGGAAGATCACCCCCGCGAGGATCGTGTAGACGAACAGGCCGGCCGCGGCCCAGCGGGTGAGAAACCCGCACACGATCGCAAGCCCACCACCCAGCTCCGCCAGGATCACCAGCGGCAGCAGGCCCGGCGCCAAACCTTCGGCGACCAGTATTTTGGCGGTGGCGCCGTAGGCCGTCGCCTTGCCGATCCCCGACAGGATGTAGATCAGTGAAAGGCCGAGTCGCCCGACGAGCAAGGTGAAGTTCTGCATCATGGATTCCGGGAAAAGCCGGGGCCGGGTGCGACCGCAAACGGCGTGGAGCGGATCCGGCGCGGATCAGTCCGCCGCCAGCGCCGCACGCACACGCGGTGTCAGGACGCGGCGCGCGAACAGGTAGTGCTCCCGCCAGTAGGGTCCGTCCAGTTCATCGAGCCGCACGGTGCCACCGGTGTCCGGCGCGTTCACGAAACGGCCGTCGCCGACATAGATGCCCACGTGGGTGACGTGGCGACGGCGACCAAAAAACACCAGGTCCCCGGGCGCGAGATCACGGCGGTTGACCCTCGGTGCATCGAGTGCGGCCATCGCGCGGGACGTGCGCGGCAGGGCCATGCCCGCTTCGGTCCTGAACACGTAGTCGACGAGCCCGCTGCAATCGAAGCCGGACGCGGGCGTATTGCCGCCCCAGTGGTAGGGCGTGCCGACCAGCCCGATCGCGCGGATCAGGACATTGTTGGCGAGCGCCGCGCCCGCAACCGGTGGCTGCGGCGACAAGGATACGCGAGGCGGCGGCACCGTCGCGCACGCGCCAAGCAACAGCAAGCCGAAGAGTCCGGCGCCGAGACGCCCGTGGCGCCGGCGCGCGCTCAACAGGCGGCGCTCCCGGGTGCGTGATCGACGTGGAAGATTCGGTTGGTACTGGGCATCGGTGGAGGCGAGCTGCCGCGCGGCGACAGGGTCGACAGTAACCGATGGACGCAATTGCGTCCAGCATGCGGACGCGCCACGCGGCGCGCTTCAGCCGGCGGCGCGCCAGGCCGTGTGCTCGGTGTCCGCGTCGATGGTCGCGCTCAAGGTCGCCTCGAACTGCACCGTGCGCTCGCGCGCAGCTTCCACGATCGCGACCGGCACGGCCGGTTCCTCGAGGCAACGCGCCAGCACGGCACGGTGGTGGGGGCTGAAATCGGGATCACGACTGGCTTCGTCCAGGGCGGCCAGCAGCGTCGCGAGCCAGCCGGCACCCGGCGCGCGCAGCATCAGCAGGACTTCGGGTACGCTCGAAAAAGCAGTGTTGGCGTTGGTGTTCATGTGGATTCCCCTGTGGCACAACCAGCCAAGCACGAATGATGCCAAGCGCTGCCGGATGCGGCTTTCAGGCTTCCGCAGTGGCGCAGCGGCCGCGGGCGTGGTGGCCATCGGGTGGCCGCGCAGGCGCAAGGCGCCGTCCGGATGAACGTAAAATGCAGGGATGAGCGCGCTCGGCAGTGACGTCCTGGTACTTGGCGGCGGGGTGATCGGCTTGTCCTCTGCGCTGGCGCTGCTGCGCCAGGGGGCGTCGGTGCGGGTGCTCGACCGGGGCCAGCCGGGTTGCGGCGCATCGCACGGCAACTGCGGCACCCTGACGCCGAGCCACGCCATCCCGCTGAGCGTGCCGGGGATGCCGTGGCGCGCGCTGCGCTGGATGCTGCGCCGCGACGCGCCGCTTTATGTCAATCCGCGACCGGACTGGGACCGCTGGCGCTGGCTGCTGGGATTTGCGCGCCGCTGCAACCTGACCCTGGCCAACCGCGCCGCGATCGCGCGCGCCGCGATCCTCCAGCGTTCATGGACGCTGCTGCCCCGGGTGCTGGTGGAGGAAGGCATCGATTGCGAGTACGCACCGTCGGGCACCTTGTATGTATACCGAACCGCGCTGGCACTGATGCACGACCGACCCGACATGGCGTGGTTGCAGCGACTCGGCATCAGCGCGACGGCGCTGCGCGCGGATGCGGTCGAGGCGATGGAACCGGCGCTGCTGGCGGGCGTGGCGGGCGGCATCCTGCACGCCGACGATGCCCAGTTGCGTCCGGACCGGCTCATCGATGGCCTGGCGCGCCGGGTCCGCGAACGCGGCGGGTCGATCGAGACCGGCGCCACGATCGAGGGCTTCGAATGCAGCGGCGCGCACGTGGCCGCGGTGCGCACCTCGCGCGGCGCGTTCACGGGCGAGAAGATCGTGATGGCACTGGGCGCATGGACGCCGCGCGTCGGCGCGATGCTCGGCCTCAGGATTCCGATCCAGCCCGGCAAGGGCTACTCGATCACGATGTCGCGTCCCGAGCCGTGCCCGCGTCACGCGCTGGTGCTGCGCGAGCCGAGCGTGTGCGTGACCGCGTGGGGTTCGGGCTATCGGCTCGGCAGCACGATGGAGTTCTCCGGCTACGACGAGCGCCTCAACCGCACCCGGCTCGATGCACTCCGGCGCGGCGCTCGCGCGTATCTCAAGGTTCCGCTGGGCGCGGAGCTGCACGAGGAGTGGTGGGGCTGGCGGCCGATGTGCGTGGACGAAATCCCGCTGATCGGCCCAGTCAAGCGCTGCAACAACCTGTTGCTTGCGACCGGGCACGGCATGCTGGGCGTCAGCATGAGTGCGGCAACGGCCGAGATGGTGGCATCGCTCGTGGCCGGCACGAAGTGCATGCTGGATCCGGCGCCATTCGCACCCGCGCGCTTTGGGTTGTAGGGCAAGACGTCTTCGAATTTGCGGCCATGCGTATGGGGCCGTTGATTGATACGGGCGAGCGCATTTGTCCGCGAAGGCCGCGAAACACGCAAAGGAGGCGAAGCGAGAGGCTGGTCTGTTTTCGCGCCCTTTGCGTCCTTGGCGGATGACGGCTCTTGCTCTTATGCGCATTTCTTCCGTCCACGGACGGGCACGGATGAACATGGATCGAGCAGGACAGAATCCGCGTCGATCCGTGTGAATCCGTGGCAAAACGCTCGGCTTCCCGTAATCGCCCACAGATTGTCCACAACAATCGCGCCGGGTTGTCGTATCGTGGAGTGAGACGGGCGCGCGTATCATCGCCGGAATGCTGAAGCCGCCCTCCGCCCTGCGTCGATGAGCGCCGTCCTTCCCGAACCGAGATCCGCGGCGCGCGTGGACGTCTTGCGCGTGCCGCCGCACTCCATCGAGGCGGAACAATCGGTGCTGGGCGGCCTGATGCTGGTCGGCGAGGCTTGGGACCAGGTGGCCGACCGCGTCACCGAGGAAGACTTCTATCGCCGCGAGCATCGGCTGATCTTCCGCGCGATCGGCGAGCTCGCCACCGCCGGCAAGCCGTGTGACGCGGTGACGCTCGGCGAATGGTTCGAGCGCCATGGCGAAACCAGCGGCATCGGTGGCGTCGTGTATCTCGCCGAGCTCGCCAACAACACGCCCAGCGCCGCCAACATCAAGGCTTACGCCGACATCGTCCGCGACAAGTCGGTGCTGCGCAAACTGATCGAGGCCGGCACCGAGATCGCCGGCGACGGCTTCAACCCGGAAGGGCGCAACACGCCGGAAATCCTGGAAGCCGCCGAGCAGCGCGTGTTCAAGATCGCCGAGGCCGGTGCGCGCGGACGCAAGCAAGTGGTGCCGGTGCGCCAGTCGGTGAGGGAGGCCGTGGAACTCCTTGCGCAGCGCTACGCCAATCGCGGTCAGCTTGCGGGGCTCACCACCGGCTTCAAGGATCTGGACGACCTGACCTCGGGCCTGCAACGCCAGGATCTCGTGATCGTCGCCGGGCGGCCCTCGATGGGCAAGACCGCGTTCGCCCTCAACGTCGCCGAAGCCGTCGCGATGCGCGCCAAACAGCCGGTGCTGGTGTTTTCGATGGAAATGTCGGCTTCGCAGCTTGCCTTCCGTTTGATCTCTTCGCTCGGGCGCATCAACCAGAAGGACCTGCGTTCGGGCGAACTCGCCGAAGAGGAGTGGCCCAGGGTCAGCCAGGCGGCATCGCTCTTGTCCGAATCGAAGATCTTCATCGACGACACGCCCGCGCTCTCGCCGGGCGAGTTGCGCTCGCGCGCCCGCCGGATGGCGCGCGAGCACGGCCTCGGCCTGGTCGTGATCGATTACCTGCAGTTGATGCAGGTGCCCGGCAACAAGGAAAACCGCGCCACCGAGATTTCCGAGATCTCGCGCAACCTCAAGGCCATGGCCAAGGAACTGGACGTGCCGGTGATCGCGCTCTCGCAGTTGAACCGCGCGCTCGAACAACGCAACGACAAGCGTCCGGTGATGAGCGACCTGCGCGAATCGGGCGCGATCGAACAGGACGCCGACCTGATCCTGTTCATCTATCGCGACGAGGTCTACAACAAGGAATCGAACCACAAGGGCGTGGCCGAGATCATCATCGGCAAGCAGCGCAACGGTCCCATCGACACCGTCAAGCTGACCTTCCTCGGGCAGTACACCAAGTTCGAGAACTACGCGCCGGAGGCGTACTTGGGGAGCATGGAGTGATATTCGGGACTCGGGACTCGGGACTCGGGACTCGGCAACGCGATGGAGCCGCGTCTTGCAATGACGTTATTCGGGCGCGAGCCGGCATCCATCTTCACGGAATTCGAGACATCACCAAACTGCGTTCGGGCTGTCGTTGCCGGCTGAGTCGGCGTCGGTGCCGGAACGCCGATCCCGCTCGCGTTTTTCCCGAGTCCCGAGTCCCGAGTCCCGAGTCCCGGCTCTCGTGAGCCGCTCCGCCACCGCCACGATCCACCTCGATGCGTTGCGCGCCAACCTTGCGCGCGTCAAGTCGCTCGCGGGTGGCGCGAAGGTCATGGCGGTGGTCAAGGCCGACGCCTACGGCCACGGCCTCGAGCGCTGCGCGCGTGCGCTCGGTGACGTCGACGCGTTCGGGGTGGCTTCGATCGCCGATGGCCTGCGCCTGCGCGCGGCGGGGCATCGCCAGCGCATTGTGGTGCTCTCCGGTCCCGACGCCGCCGGCGATCTCGCCGAGATGCGCCGGTTGCAGCTCGAAGCGGTGATCCATCACGAGTCGCAACTCGAGATGCTGGAAGCCGGGTGCGCCGGTGAGCCGCTCAGGGTGTGGCTGAACCTCGATACCGGGATGCATCGCCTCGGCTTTCCACCCGAACGTGCGCGCGAACTGCACGCGCGTCTTGCCGCGCTGCCGGCGGTCGATCCCGGAATTGTATGGATGACCCACTTCGCGTCCAGCGATGAATTCGGCAATGCGCTGACCGCGCGCCAGACGCAGCGGTTTTTCGATGCCATCGGCGGCCTGCCTGGGGAGCGCGCCCTGTCCAATTCGGCGGGACTGCTCGGCTGGCCCGCCGCGCGCGGCGACTGGGTGCGCGTCGGCGGACTGCTCTACGGCCTGTCCGTCGTCGAAGGCAAGACCGGTGCCGATTTCGGCTTCGCACCCGCGATGACCCTCACCACGCGCCTCGTCGCGATCAACCGCATCGCGCGCGGCGAGCGCATCGGCTACGGCGCCATCTGGGCATGCCCCGAGGACATGGACGTCGGCATCGCCGCGATCGGCTACGCGGATGGCTATCCGCGCAGCGCGGCCTCGGGCACGCCGGCCCTCGTCGCGGGCGAGCCGGCGGCCGTGGCGGGGCGCGTGTCGATGGACCTGCTCGCGCTGGATTTGCGGCATGCCCCGCACGCGAAAGTGGGCGACGTCGTCACACTGTGGGGCCCCGAACTTCCCGCCGAGCTCGTCGCCGAGCACGCCGGCACCATTTCCTACACGCTCACCTGCGGCATCACCCGCCGCGTGCTGTTTGCAGAGGATTGAAAAAGCGATGCACCCGCAAAGGACGTGAAGTACGCAAAGAATCAGGAGAAGGTTTTCGTGTTCGTCGCGGACAAGCATTTTTTGAGTGGGAGCCATGGCCAAAACCAAAACCGCCTACGTGTGCTCCGATTGCGGCGCCGAATATCCGAAGTGGCAGGGTCAGTGCGAGGCCTGCGGGGCGTGGAACACGCTGTCGGCGTTCGTGGTGCAGCCGGGGAAGGAAGCCGCCGCGTCTTCGCGGCGGATTGGCTACGCGGGCGCCGAAGCGGCGCAGGTGCGGCCGCTGGTACAGGTCGCGGGCGAAGTCGAGCAACGTCACCTGATTCGGATCGCCGAGCTCGACCGGGTGCTCGGCGGCGGCTTGGTGCAGGGGTCGGTGGTGCTGGTCGGCGGCGATCCCGGGATCGGCAAGTCGACGCTGCTGCTGCAGGCGCTGGCCGCGTTGGGTGAACGCCTGACGGGCTTGTACGTGAGCGGCGAGGAATCGTTGGCGCAGATTGCGGCGCGCGGGCATCGCCTGGGCCTGGAGCTTGCGCCGTTGCGGGCGCTGGCCGAGACCTGCGTCGAGCGGATTCTCGAGCACGCCGCAGCGGAAAAGCCGCAGGTGCTGGTGATCGATTCGATCCAGACGATCTGGACCGAAACGCTGCCGGCTGCGCCGGGTTCGGTATCGCAGGTGCGCGAGTCGGCCGCGCGGCTGGTGCGTTATGCCAAGCAGACCGGCACCAGCGTGTTCCTGGTTGGCCACGTCACCAAGGAAGGTGGCATCGCCGGCCCACGGGTGCTCGAGCACATGGTCGATGCGGTGCTGTATTTCGAGGGCGAGACGGGTTCGCGGTTCCGGGTGCTGCGCGCGTTCAAGAACCGCTTCGGCGCGGTCAACGAGTTGGGCGTGTTCGCGATGGGCGACAGGGGTCTGCGCGAGGTGCCGAACCCGTCAGCGATCTTCCTGTCCGCGCAGCAGGGCGCGGCGCCCGGCAGCGCGGTGATGGTGACCCGCGAAGGCACGCGGCCGCTGCTGGTCGAGGTGCAGGCGCTGGTCGACCAGTCCTCGCTCGGAAATCCGCGGCGCGTCGCACTGGGCCTGGAGCAGAACCGCCTCGCGATGCTGCTGGCGGTGCTGCATCGGCATGGTGGCGCGGCGGTGTTCGATCAGGACGTGTTCGTGAACGTGGTGGGCGGTATCCGCGTGCAGGAAACCGCCGCGGACCTGCCGGTGTTGCTGGCCGTGCTGTCGAGTTTCCGCGATCGTGCGCTGCCCGAAAAGACCGTGGCGTTCGGCGAGGTCGGTTTGTCCGGTGAGGTGCGCCCCGTGCCGAACGGCGAGGAACGCCTGAAGGAAGCCGCGCATCACGGTTTCCGGCGCGCGATCGTGCCGAAGGCCAACGCGCCGAAGAAGGTTGCGCGCCTCGGCGAGATGGAGATCATCGGCGTGGAAAAACTGCGCGAAGCGATCGAGGTGGCGGGTTAGCCGCATCCATGGTCGCGCACAGGCGGGCCCCTACGTCGGTGCTCGTGTAGGAGCCGGCCTTGCCGGCGATCGGGGTCTCCGGTTGCAAGGTGGCTGCGGTCGCGGCCGAGGGCCGCTCCTACACGAGCCGGTGCAATTCGACGGCATGCGGCGACACGCGCAGCACCGAACCCTGTTCGTACCAGTCACCCAGCACGATGCGCTGCGTCGGCTTGCCGTCCAGCGTGAAGTCGTGGATCGCAGGGCGGTGGGTGTGGCCGTGGATCATGCGCACGACGCCGGCCTTCCGCATGGCGGTTTCGACAGCCGCCTGGTTGACATCCATGATCGCCGTGTCCGCGGTCGAGGTATGCGCGCGGCTTTCCGCGCGTGCGTTGGCGGCGAACGCGCGGCGTTCCGCCAATGGACGCGCAAGGAATGCCGCCTGCCAGGCCGGGTCACGCACCTCGGCGCGGGCGGCCTGGTAATCGGCATCGTCGGTGCACAGTGCGTCGCCGTGCAGCAGCAGGGTCGGCGTGCCGTCCAGGTCCAGCACGGTCCCGTCGGCGAGGATATCCATGCCGCAGCGCCGCGCGTACGCGTCGCCTACCAGGAAGTCGCGGTTGCCGGCGATGAAGCGGACCGGTACGCCGGCATCGGCGACGTCGTGCAGGGCCGCGGCCACGCGCGCATTCAGCGGGGCGTCGTCATCGTCGCCGACGTAAGCCTCGAACAGGTCGCCCGGGATGTACAACGCGTCGGCACGCAGTGCTTCGGTCGCGCAGAAGCGTTCGAACAGGTCCACGATGTGCGGACGCGCGTCGTCGAGGTGCAGGTCGGAGACGAGGAGTGTGGCCACCGCGTCAGGGGTGCGTCGCCGGTTTCTTGCTCGACGGCGGTGCCGAGGCCGGCACCTGGCCCGTGACCGGCGAAATCGGTTCGGCGGTCGGATGCGCGGCCTCGCCGATCAGCTTGGCGCTTTCGATCACCACCAGCGGCCGCGGCACGTCGCCGATGAACGGACCCTGCGGGCCGGTCGGCAGATTGTCGATCTTGTCGACCACGCCCATGCCCTTGACGACCTTGCCGAACACCGCGTAGCCCCAGGTTCCGCCGTTCTGGTTGCTGATGTAGTCGAGGCGCGGATTGTCGACCACGTTGATGAAGAACTGCGCGGTGGCCGAGTCCGGGTCGTCCGGATTGCGTGCCGCGGCGACGGTGCCGCGCAGGTTCGACAGCCCGTTGTTGGCCTCGTCGGGAATCGGCGGGCGCGTGCGCTTGGGCTGCAGCTCGCGCGTGTACAGCCCGCCCTGGATCAGGAAGCCCGGGATCACGCGGTGGAACACGGTGCCGTCGTAGAAGCCGCTCTTCACGTACGCGAGGAAATTGGCGACCGTCTTGGGCGACTTGTCGGGAAACAGCTCGATCACGATGTCGCCCTGCGACGTCTTGAGCTCGACCTGCGGGTGCGCGAGCGTCGCGGGCGTGGCGGTCGAGGACGCCGAGGCCGGCGGCGGCGTAGCGGCCTGTGCCGCGGCCAGGCCGGGTACCGTCAGCACCAGCGTGAGCGCGGCGCATGCCAGCCGACGATGCAGGAAACCTCGGGTCGATGTCATGAGGCGGTCGGGTCGAACGCGAAAGCGGGCATGATACGCGACCACCGCGCCCCGCACAGCGCGCTCAGGGCAACGTACAGGCCGTGTCGGCGCAGACGCCAAAGTGCAGCCCGGTTTGCCCGCCCTGCAGCGAGTTGCCGCCGTCCTGGTCCGGATCCAGGTGGCGGCGCCGCATTTCCAGCGCGATGGGCGTGATCTGGGCGATGCGGGCGTCGATCTGCGCCCGCGTGTAGTAGGTGAGATCCTTGCGCTTGAGCATCGCGTGCAGTTGCGCCAGCGCGTCGGCGGCGTGCCCGCTCAGAAACGTCGCATCGGCGTACGCGATTCCGGCGTGCACCTCGTCGCCGGCAACGTGGCAGGCATGGCCGTAGGCCTCGTACAGCGACGGTTCGGAATCGTCGTTGAGTAGCGGTTTCAGGAGGCCCTGCGCCGTCTTTGCATCGGCCCTGGCGCCACTGTCGAGCAACGCACGACTGTAGGCCAGCACAATCGCCGGATCGTTGGGCCAGGTCGCGTTGAGCGCGGCATAGCGTTGCAGGGCTTCCGTCCGCTGGCCGGCATGGCGCTCGACATCGGCGAGGCCGAGCGAAAGCGCGAGATTGCCCCGCCTTTCCTCGACCAGCCTGGTCATGACCGGCACGGCCTCGGCGGCCTTTCCGGTCTGCAGCAGCGCCAGCGAATAGCCGTACCGGTTGGCGGGCGTCGCCGCGAACCGCGAGTTGTCGGCCATGTTGCGCCGGTAATAGTCGAGCACGGTGCGCGGGTTGTCCGCCGACAGCACCCGAATCCGTTCGCGCATCAGCTCGTACTGGAATTCACTGGGGCTGCTGGGCGGATCGCCGGCCGAGGCGAGGCCGGTCTTGACGAACGGCAACGGCAGCAGGCCGGGCATCGGGGGGTCACTGGCACGCTCGGCGTCACGCGTCCGCATCTGTTTTTCCAACACCCGTGCGCGCGCACGCGCGTCGGCGATGCGCTGGCTCGTGACCGGGTGGTCCTGCAGGAAGCCCGGCAGGTTGCCCGCGGCCATGCCGCCTTCACCACCGGGGCGGCCCAGGCTTTGCATCCGGACGAAAAAGTTGGCCATGGCCCCGGGATTGAAACCGGCCCTGGCGAGGGTCGTGATACCGACGTGGTCCGCCTGGGCTTCGTCGCCGCGCGTGTATTCGATCTGGTGCTGTTGCATCATCGCCATCACCGACACCAGTGCACCCATGGCCGGATCGACGCCGCCGTAGTCGTAGGGCATGTTGCCGCCGTAGCCATAGCCGTACGGACTGCCCACGTAGGTGTGCCGGTCCGAGTTGACCTGCGACGCCGCGAGGCCGGCCGCCAGCGCGCCGAGCAGGTACAACGGCATGGTTTTTTTCTGGTTTTCCATCTGCTGTTGCAGGTGGTGCAGCATGATGTGCGACATTTCGTGCGACATCACCGCGGCCAGCTCGGCTTGCGTCTGCGTGGCCGTGAACAAGCCGGAGAAGATGAAGATGTAGCCGCCGAAGGTCGCGAACGAGTTGATCTCGGGGACGTTGATCAGGTTGAAGGTGTAGGACTGGGTGGGATCCTGACTGGCCGCCCGCAATCGGGAACCCAGCGCGTTCAGGTACTGGTCAATCTGCGGATCGTCGAGGACCAGGTGCGCGGCGCGCAGTTCACGCAGGAATTCGGCGCCGTAAGCCTGCGCCTCCGCAGGCGACATGACCGTGTCGAACGAACTGCCGAGGCCTGGCAGCCGCACCGTGGCCTGCTGCCCGAACGCGGGCAGCGACAGCGCCAGAATCGCTGCAAACGTGAGCCAGGGCTGGAGACGGGACTTCACGGACATGACGCGCGCACAGAACACTTCGTGCTCTGACCGGGCAAAACGCAGTTGGTTCGAGTGTACGCGCAAATGACCGCGCGTCGATGGGCCAGCGGATCCGGCTTGCGGATGTCAGTGGCGTTAAAATATCGGGTGTCCGTGACGGTTTTCCCGATGGCCGATATCGAAATCTACTGCACCGCGGCGTGTCCATACTGCACCGCTGCCAAGAATCTGCTGAAGGCGAGGGGATTGACCTGGCGCGAGTTGCGGATCGATGCGGATCCCGCCGCGCGCGCGGCACTCCTGGACCGCGCGCCCGGCGCGCGAACCGTGCCGCAGGTCTTCATCAATGGCGCCCACGTCGGCGGGTTCGACCAGCTTGCCGCGGCCGAGCGCAGCGGCAAGCTGGACGAGTTGTTGCGCGATCATCCGTGATCGCTGTTTCGCTGCCGAATGCGCCCGACGACGCGGCTGTTGTGAAAAGTCAGGCCATGGATGGCCGTTCTGGACTCTCACGCTCCGTAGCGTTTCCACTTGTCTGAAGATCCAACG
>JBOHYX010000001.1:0-29471 GCA_050738115.1 Rhodanobacteraceae bacterium | reverse complement strand
GCGTACACCTCCGCGCACCGAGCTTCGCGCACCTGTCCTCGATCGACGAACTGACCCGTGGGCACATGATCCCGGACGTGGTGGCGATGATCGGCACCTACGACCTGGTGTTCGGGGAGGTGGATCGATGAAACCCACCAACAACTACGACAAGGTCCAGGACGTCGACCCGATGGTCGTGCTGACCGATGCCACGCGCGCGCGCATCGACCATTGGGTCGCGAAGTTTCCGCCGGACCGCAAACGCTCGGCGGTGATCCAGGGCCTGGTCGCGGCGCAGGAGCAGAATCACGGGTACCTGACCGACGAGCTTACGGCCGCGGTCGCGAAGTATCTCGACATCCTGCCGGTGTTCGCGTACGAAGTGGCGTCGTTCTATTCGATGCTCAACACGCGGCCGGTCGGGCGCCACGAGGTGTCGGTGTGCACCAACATTTCCTGTTGGCTCAACGGCGCCGACGGCATCGTGGAGCATTGCGAGAAGAAACTCGGCATCAAGCTTGGCGACAGCACCGCCGACGGGCGCGTGTACCTCAAGAAGGAAGAAGAATGCCTCGCGGCGTGCTGCGGCGCGCCGATCATGCAGGTGGACGGCAACTACCACGAACACCTGACCGACGAAAAGGTCGATGAGATCCTCGACGGATTGGAATGAGAAGAACCTGTAGGAGCGCGCCTGCGCGCGACCGGGGCTGTGGGGCACGTTCGGTCGCTTGCAGGGCAAGCTCCTACCCAGAGCGAGAAACCATGCCATACGGACCCCCACCCAAGGATCACCAGGTCGTCTACACCACGTTGCACTTTGACGTGCCGTGGACGATCGCGAGCTACCGCAAGGTCGGCGGCTGGCAGGCGTGGGAAAAGATCCTCGCCGAGAAGCCCGATCCGGCGACGATCGTCGACGAGCTGAAGAAGAGCGCGCTGCGCGGGCGCGGCGGTGCGGGCTTCCCGACCGGCATGAAATGGTCGTTCATGCCGCGCAAGACGCCGGGCCAGAAGTACATCCTGTGCAACTCGGACGAATCCGAACCGGGCACGTGCAAGGATCGCGACATCCTGCGCTTCAATCCGCACGCGGTGCTTGAAGGCATTGCGATCGGCTGCTACGCGACGGGCGCGACGGTCGCCTACAACTACCTGCGCGGCGAGTTCCACCGCGAGCCGTTCGAGCACGTCGAGCAGGCGCTGCACGAGGCGGAGGAGGCGGGATTGCTCGGCACCGACATCCGCGGCACGGGGATCGACGTCACCATTCACAACGCGCTGGGCGCCGGTGCCTACATCTGCGGCGAGGAAACCGCGCTGATGGAGTCGCTCGAGGGCAAGAAGGGCTGGCCGCGCTTCAAGCCGCCGTTCCCGGCCGGCTTCGGCGTGTACGGCCGGCCGAGCAACGTCAACAACACCGAGACCTACGCGTCGGTGCCGGCGATCCTGCGCCACGGTGCCGACTGGTTCCTCAACATCGGCAAGCCCAACAACGGCGGCCCGAAGATCTTTTCGGTGTCGGGCCACGTCAACCGGCCCGGCAATTACGAGGTGCCGCTGGGCATGCCGTTCAAGGACCTGCTGGCGATGGCGGGCGGGGTGCGCAACGGCCACAAGCTGAAGGCGGTGATCCCGGGCGGCTCGTCGATGAAGGTGCTGAAGGCCGACAGGATGCTCGAGTGCAACATGGACTTCGATTCGCTGCGCGATGCGGGTTCGGGCCTCGGCTCCGGCGCCGTGATCGTGATGGACGAAACCACCTGCATGGTGAAGGCCTGCGCGCGCATCGCGCGTTTCTACCACATGGAATCCTGCGGCCAGTGCACGCCGTGCCGCGAGGGCACGGGCTGGATGCGGCGCGTGCTCGACCGCATCGTCGATGGCCGCGGCACGCCCGAAGACCTGCATCGCCTGAAGGCCATCGCGGGACAGATCGAGGGCCACACCATCTGCGCGTTCGGCGAAGCCGCAGCGTGGCCGGTGCAGGCGTTCCTCGCCAATTTCTGGGACGAGTTCGAGTTTTATTGCAAGAACGGACATTCCATGGTCGACGACCAGATCGAGGTGGCCGCATGAATATCGGGACTCGGGACTCGGGACTCGGGACTCGGGAGAGCAAGAAGCCCGCAAGCTGTCGATTGCGCCCGACGTACTGGTTGTCCCGGAGGCATGCAAAAGCGGGGGAATACGGGTCGCGGGCTTTGCCCGAGTCCCGAGTCCCGAGTCCCGAGTCCCGCGGAGTTCACGCATGAGCGCGCAGCCGAAAGACACCACGCCGCCAGTGCCGATGGTGGAACTCGAGATCGACGGCCATCCCGTCACCGCGCCCAAGGGCTCGACGATCATCACCGCAGCCGATGCCGCCGGCATTCCGCTGCCGCGTTTCTGCTACCACAAGAAGCTGCCGATCGCGGCGGTGTGCCGGCAGTGCATGGTCGAAGTCGAGATGAACGGCAGGACCATGCCGAAGCCGCAGGTGGCGTGCGCCACGCCGGTTGCGGCGGGCATGAAGGTCTTCACCAAATCCGAACACGCCATCCACGCGCAGCAGAACGCGCTCGAGTTCGTGCTGATCAACCACCCGCTGGATTGCCCGATCTGCGACCAGGGCGGCGAGTGCGAACTGCAGGACCTCACGATGGGCTTCGGCCGCGGCATTTCGCGGTTCACCGAGCGCAAGCGCACCATCAGCGACGAAAACGTCGGGCCGCTGGTCGCGACCGAGATGACGCGCTGCATCCACTGCACGCGTTGCGTCAGGTTCCTGAGCGAGGTCGCGGGCAGCTACGAGTTCGGTGACTTCGACCGTGGCGACCGCCACGTGGTCGGCACGTGGATCGGGCGCGGCATCGGCTCGGAACTGTCCGGCAACGTGATCGACGTGTGCCCGGTCGGCGCGCTGACCGACAAGGTGTTCCAGTTCAAGGCGCGCGCCTGGGAGCTGATCGCCAAGCCGTCGATCGGCTACCACGATGCGCTGGGCTCGAACCTGTGGCTGCACACCAAGCGCGCGCAGGTGCTGCGCGCGGTGCCGCGCGAGAACGAGGCGATCAACGAGTGCTGGCTCGCCGATCGCGACCGTTACAGCCACGAGGGGCTGTACGCGGAAGACCGCGCGTTGAAGCCGATGATCCGCAAGGGCAGTGAACTCGTCGTAGTCGAATGGGACCAGGCGCTTGCGTTCGTGGCGGATGGCTTGAAGCAGGCCGGCAGCGACGTCGGTGCGCTGCTCGCCCCGCTCACCTCGTGCGAGGAGGGTTTCCTGCTGGCGCAGCTCGTGCGCGGCCTGGGCAGCGAGCGCATCGACCATCGCCTGCGGGTGCAGGACTTCAGTGACGGCGGTCCGGCCGGACAAACCTTCGAGATGCCGGTGGAGGACGTCGCGGAGATCCGCGCCGGTCTCCTCGTCGGCAGCTTCGCGCGCTTCGAGATGCCACTCCTGAACCAGCGCGTGCGGCGCGCGACGCGCCACGATTCATCGAAGTCACACGTCGCCAACATCGCCGCCTACGACATCGCCACGGTGGACGGTGCGGCGGTCTACGCGATCAATCCCGCGCATTTCGATTTCCATTTCGAGTTGGCGGGCGAGAAGGCATTTGCGCCGCAGGATCTCGTCGACGCGTTGCTATGCACGGCGAAGGCGGCGGGCGCGCAAGGCGACGATCGCACGCTGGCGGACGCCATCGCTGCGGCCGATGACCACGCCGACGCGCATGTGTGGATGAAGGCGCTCAAGGACGCGGCATCCTCGGTGGTGATCCTGGGCGACGCCGCGACCCAGCACCCGCAGGCGGCGTGGCTGCGGGCGCTGGCGCGCGCGATCGCCAGGGCGACCGGCAGCGCGTTCGATGAGCTGCCATCCGGTGCCAACGCGGTGGGCCTGGCGCGCGTCGGCGCGCAGTCGGCGGCGGCGGACGGCCATGCCCGCGCGATCATGGAGAATCCGCCGAAGGCATTGATCACCTGGCAGGCGGAGGCGCAGGACACGTTCGCGCCGGCCCAGTACGACCGCGCGCGGGAAAACGCGCAATTCCACGTGCACGCCGGGGCGTACCTTGACGATGACGTCCGGCGCACCGCCGACGCGGTGCTGCCGCTCGGCCTGCCGCCGGAAACCGACGGCAGCTACGTGAATGTCGACGGATTCGTGCAGGCGGTGTCCGCCGGCGCCACGCTGCCCGGCGACGCTCGGCCGGGCTGGAAGGTGCTGCGCGTGCTGGGCGCCGCGCTCGGCGTCGCGGGCTTCGACTTCGTCGACCTCAAGGCCGTGCGTGCACGCATGGGCGAACGCGTCGGCGCCGGCTCAGCGGGACCGGGGACCGGGGTCCGGGGACCGGGTCAACGCCTTTCCGCGCGCGCGCCAATCCCCGACGGAGCGCTGACGCGGCTCGCGACGGTCGGGATCTACCGCAGCGACGCGGTGGTGCGCAGGGCCAAGGGGCTGCAAAAGCATTCCTTGAACCGCGCGCCGGAGGTGCGCCTCGGCGCGGAAGACGCGCAGGCGCTCGGCCTGGCCGATGGTGCAAGCGCCGACGTCGCGGGCGTGCAACTTCCGGTCGTCGTCGACGCATCGGTGCCGCGAGGCTGCGCCTGGGTCGAGGCCGGCCACGCCGAAACCGCATCGCTGCCGCCGTATGGCGCGGCACTCACCATCAAGGCGATCAACGCATGAGCCCCGCCCAGGACGGCATCATCTTCGGAATCACGCTGGGCTACGTCCTTGCGGTCGCGGTGCCGCTGATCCTCACGGTCGCCATGTACGTGTGGTGGGAGCGCAAGGTCATCGGCTGGATGCACGTGCGCATGGGGCCGAACCAGATCGGGCCGTGGGGCGTGGTGCAGGCGTTCGCGGACGTGGTGAAGCTCCTGATCAAGGAGATCATCGTCCCGACCAACGCCAACCGCGTCCTGTATTTCACCGCGCCATTGCTGGCGGTGATCCCGGCGCTGGCGGTGTGGGCGGTCATTCCATTCAACCATGGGCTGGTGCTCTCCAACGCCAACGCGGGCGTGCTGTTCCTGCTCGCGATGACCTCGCTCGGCATTTACGGGATCATCCTCGGCGGCTGGGCCTCCAATTCGCGCTACGCGCTGCTGGGCGCGATGCGTTCGGCCGCGCAGATGATCTCCTACGAAATCTGCATGGGCATGGCGCTGGTGTGCGTGCTGGTGCTGGCGGGCAGCCTCAACTTCAGCGCCATCGTCGAGGCCCAGGCCGGCCCCGCGGGCCTGTTCAACTGGTTCTGGCTGCCGCTGTTGCCGGTGTTCTTCGTGTTCTACATTTCGGGCGTCGCCGAGACCAACCGGCTGCCGTTCGACGTGGCCGAGGGCGAGTCGGAGATCGTCGCGGGGTACCACGTCGAGTATTCGGGGTCCGCTTTCGCGCTGTTCTTCCTCGCCGAATACGCGAACATGATCCTCGCCTCGTTCCTGGTGTCGCTGCTGTTCCTTGGCGGGTGGCTCAGCCCGTTCCAGGGCTGGCATCTTGCCGGCCTGTCCGCGCCGGGCTGGTGGTGGCTGTTCGCCAAGTTCTTCATCCTGGCGACGTCGTACGTGTGGCTGCGCGCGACCTTCCCCCGTTACCGCTATGACCAGATCATGCGCCTCGGCTGGAAGGTGTTCATCCCGATATCGATTGCGTGGATCTTCGTCGCCGGGCTCCTGAAGTTTTTCGCGCTGGCGCCGATCGGAGGTTGAGTTGAAACGAATCGTTGCCTATTTCAAGAGCCTCCTGCTGCTGGAACTCGCGGCCGGGCTGTGGCTGACGCTGAAATACCTGTTCAAGCCGAAGTACACCATCCGGTTCCCGATGGAGACGATTCCGCGCTCGCCGCGTTTTCGCGGCATCCACGCGTTGCGCCGCTATCCCAATGGCGAGGAACGCTGCATCGCGTGCAAGCTGTGCGAAGCGGTGTGCCCGGCACTCGCGATCACGATCGATTCGGCGCCGCGCGCCAGCGATGGCCAGCGCCGCACCACGCGTTACGACATCGACCTGTTCAAGTGCATCTATTGCGGCTTCTGCGAGGAAAGCTGCCCGGTCGATTCGATCGTGCTGACCGACATCCTCGAATACCACATGGAGCGCCGCGGCGAGAATATCCTGACCAAGCCGCAACTGCTCGCGATCGGCGACCGCTTCGAGAAAAGCATCGCCGCCAACCGCGCCCAGGACGCGGCCTACCGATGAACTGCTTGACGCTCAACGGAACCGGTTCGGAGCGACATTTTAGAGGTCGTCATTCCGGGGCCATCGCCGAGTTCATCGGCGATGGAACCCGACTGCGCTTGCAGGATTGCAAGCGCGAACGCCGAAGGCGGCTCGGAGGGCGAGCGCCATGGATGGCGCGAGTCTATCCAGCTCCTGGTCTCGATTACGCTAGAAGCTGGATTCCGGGTTCTGCCCGCAAACAGCGCGGGCAGCCCCGGAATGACAAAGTAATTTTGTCGGACTTCCGCGCGAGCTGGAGCGGTCGCGTTGTGAATTGTTCTTGCATGAGTCATTCGTACCCATGAGTCACCCCATATTCCAGATGGTCTTGTTCATCGTGTTCGCCGTGGTCACGGTCGGCGCGGCGCTGGCCGTGGTATCGGTGAAGAACACCGTGCACGGCGTGCTGGCGCTGGTGCTGACGTTCTTCTCGGCGGCGTGCCTGTGGATGCTCGCCGAAGCCGAGTTCCTCGCACTGGCGCTGGTGGTGGTGTACGTCGGCGCGGTGATGGTGCTGTTCCTGTTCGTGGTGATGATGCTGGACGTCGACCTCGAGCCGATGCGCGAAGGCTTCATCAGGTACCTGCCGGTCGGCATCGGCGCGGCCGTCATCATGCTGATCGAGATGCTGGGCATCATCGGCGTCAGGACCTTCGACCTGCAGGCGGGTCCGAACCCCGCGGGCACCTCCAACATCGAATGGCTGGGCGAGGCGTTGTTCACACGGTTCCTGCTGCCGTTCGAGATGGCGGCGGTGATCCTGACGGTGGGCCTCGTCGCGGCGGTGGTGCTGGCGTTGCGCGCACGCGCCATTTCCAAGCACCAGAATCCGGCTGCGCAGTCGGCGGTGGATGCGGCGACCCGTATCCGTCTCGTGAAGATGGCGGCGGTCAGGCCGGCGCCGCCCGAACCGGTCCAGGAGGAATCGCAGCCATGAGTGGAGTCCCACTGTCCTGGTACGTGGTGTTCGCGACGGTGCTGTTCTGCATCTCGATCGCCGGCATCTTCATCAATCGCAAGAACGTGATCACGCTGCTGATGTGCATCGAACTGATGCTGCTTGCCGTCAACACCAATTTCGTCGCGTTCTCGCGCTATCTCGGTCAGCCCGCCGGGCAGGTGTTCGTGTTCTTCATCCTGACGGTGGCGGCGGCCGAATCGGCCATCGGCCTCGCGATCGTCGTCCTGATGTTCCGCAACCGTCGCACGATCAACGTCGACGAAATCGACACGTTGCGCTATTAGCGCTGCAAGGGAGTGCCCCATGCCACATCGCGTTGAACGATGCCGCGCCCCGAGCGGCGCGGCCAGCCGGGAACTTGCTGTCGAGGTACAGGCGTGATCAGCCAAACCGTCCTGATCGTGTTGATCGCCGCGCCGCTGGCCGGCGCGCTGATTGGCGGCCTTGCGCGCAACCAGATCGGCCGCGTCGGCGCCGCCGGGGTTGCGATCGTGTCGGTGGCGTTGTCGCTGGCACTGTCGATCCTGGTGCTTTACCAGTTGGTGTGGGGCGGCGCGCCGGTCTTCAATCACGACGTCTACACCTGGCTCGAGGTCGGCAAGTTCACGATAGGGATCGGCTTCCTGGTCGACCGGTTGACCGTGTACATGCTGGTCGTGGTGAACTTCGTGTCCTTGATGGTGCACATCTACACCATCGGCTACATGCGCGACGACCCGGGTTTCTCGCGGTTCTTCGCGTACATCGCGCTGTTCACCTTCTCGATGCTGCTGCTGGTGATCGCCAACAACTTCCTGCAGTTGTTCGTCGGCTGGGAGCTGGTGGGCCTGGTGTCCTACCTCCTGATCGGGTTCTGGTTCGACCGGCCCAGCGCGAATTTCGCCGCGCTCAAGGCGTTCATCGTCAACCGCGTGGGCGACATGGGGTTCATCCTCGGGATCGCGGCGGTGCTGTACGGCTTCCACACCCTCAACTATTCCACGGTGTTCGCCGAGGCGCCGACGCTCGCGGGCCGCACCATCGACGTCGCCGGCCTGCATCCGTTCTCGCTGGCGACCCTGATCTGCCTGCTGCTGTTCGTGGGGGCGGCCGGCAAGTCTGCGCAGGTGCCGCTGCACGTCTGGCTGCCCGATTCGATGGAAGGCCCGACCCCGATCTCGGCCCTGATCCATGCCGCGACGATGGTGACCGCCGGTGTCTACATGATCGCGCGGATGTCGCCGCTGTATGAGATGTCGCCGACAGCGCTGTCGGTGGTCCTGATCGTGGGCGCGACCGGCGCGTTCTTCATGGGCGCGGTGGGCGTGGTGCAGAACGACATCAAGAAGGTGATTGCGTACTCGACGCTCTCGCAACTCGGTTACATGGTCGCGGCACTGGGTGCGTCGGCGTACGCCGCGGGCATGTTCCACCTGATGACGCATGCCTTCTACAAGGCGCTGCTGTTCCTGTGCTCCGGCTCGGTGATCATGGCGATGCACCACTGGCAGGACATGCGCTACATGGGCGGCCTGCGCAAACGCATGCCGGTCACCTATTACACGATGTGGGCCGGCGGGTTGTCACTGTGCGCGGCACCGGGTTTCTCGGGTTTCTTCTCGAAGGACACCATCATCGACGCGGTCGGCGAGGCGCACGTGTGGGGCCACACCTACGCGTATTACTGCGTGCTGCTGGGCGTGTTCCTGACGGCGCTGTACACGTTCCGCATGATCTACATGACCTTCCACGGCGAGCCGCGCTGGAAGGTCGTCCACGGGTATCACGAGGAAAAGTTCCCGCAGCCCGGCGTCCTGCCGCACGAACCCAGGGAATCGCCGCTGGTCGTGACCGTGCCGCTGGTGCTGCTGGCGATCCCTGCCGTGGCGATCGGTTGGTTCGCGGCCAAGCCATTGCTGTATGGCAATTGGCTTGGCAAGTCGATCTTCGTGCTGCCGACGGACAACGTGCTGGCGAAGATGGCGCCCGAGTTCCACAGCTCCCTGCAGTTTCTCGTGCACAGCTTCTACAGCCCGTCATTCCTGATCGCCCTGTTCGGGTTCCTGGTCGCGACCTACGTCTACCAGTTCAACCCGGGCGTCGCCGGTCGCGCGGCGCGGATGTTCCTGCCGGTCTACAAGATCCTCAAGCGCAAGTACTGGTTCGACTACGTCCAGTTCAACCTGTTCGGACGCGGCGGCATCAAGACGGGGCGCGTGTTCTGGAAGGGCACCGACATGGGCCTGTTCGACAACGCGGTGAACGGTGCCGCATTCGTCACCGAGCGCAGCTCGCGCGTGTTCCGGCGGCTGCAGACCGGGTTCCTCTATCACTACGCATTCGCAATGATCATCGGCCTGATCCTGCTGCTGGGCGGGCTGTGGTATTGGGGATTGACATGATGGGTGCTGCAAACGGCGGGACTCGGGACTGGGAACTGGGGACTCGGGGTGAAAGGTACGGGACTCGGGACTGGGGACTCGAGACTCGGGCAAAGCTCGCGACCGGTCGTACCGCGCTCTCGTATCCCTGCTGTTCAACCGACGTGTCAAGAGCAACCCATTGGCTTCGGATTTCTTGCTCTATCGAGTCCCGAGTCCCGGGTCCCGAGTCCCTGAACAAGGAACCGGCATGACCGATTGGCCCATCCTCAGCGCGCTGATCTGGTTTCCCTGCCTCGGCGCCATCGTCGTGCTGCTGTGCGGCGACAAACGCCCGCACCTCGCGCGCTGGCTGTCGCTGGCCGTCACCCTGATCACGTTCGGGCTCAGCCTGTTCCTGTGGTCGCAGTACCACGCCGGGCCGGGCGGCTACCAGATGCAGGAGAAGCTGCGCTGGATACCCGGCATCAATTCGAGTTACCACCTCGGCGTCAACGGGATCTCGGTTGCGCTGATCGTGCTGACCGCGGTGATACACATCCTCGTGGTCGGCGGCGCGTGGGAGATCATCAAGGTCAAGGTGCACCAGTACATGGCCGCGGTGCTGGTGCTCGACGGCCTCCTGATCGGCGTGTTCTGCTCGATGGACGCGCTGCTGTTTTATCTCTTCTTCGAGGCCATTCTGATCCCGATGTTCTTCCTCATCGGCGTGTGGGGCGGCGAGCGGCGCGTCTACGCGACCCTGAAGTTCTTCATCTACACGTTTTTCGGCTCGATCTTCTTCCTGATCGGGATTTTGTACATGTATCACGTCGCCGGCACCTTCGACCTGCCGGCGCTGTGGGCGTATCCGTTCACGATGCAACAGCAGACCTGGCTGTTCGCGTCGTTCGCGATCGCGTTCGCGATCAAGACACCGATGGTGCCGGTGCATACGTGGCTGCCGGATGCGCACGTCGAGGCGCCGACCGGGGGTTCCGTGATCCTGGCGGCGATCATGCTGAAGGTCGGAACCTTCGGGTTCATCCTGTTCGCGCTGCCGATCGTGCCGGACGCGGCGCAGCGCTATGCGTGGGTGATCATCGTGCTGTCGCTGATCGCGATCATCTACATCGGCTACGTCGCGATGGTGCAGCCGGACATGAAGAAGCTGGTCGCGTATTCGTCGATCGCGCACATGGGCTTCGTGACCTTGGGTCTCTTCATCGTGTTCATGCTGGCGCGCCAATTGCACGACGTGAACATGGCGGAGCTCGGCGTGCAGGGCGCGGTGGTGCAGATGATCTCGCACGGCTTCGTGTCGGGCGCGCTGTTCACCTGCATCGGCGTGATGTACGACCGCCTGCACACCCACGAGATTTCGGTGTTCGGCGGGCTGGCCAAGGTGATGCCGTGGTTCGCCGCGTTCTGGGTGCTGTTCGCGATGGCGAACACGGGCCTGCCGGGTACCTCGGGGTTCGTCGGCGAATTCATGGTGATCCTGTCGAGCTTCACGGCCAACCCATGGATCGCGCTGTTCGCCGCGTATTCGCTGATCATCAGCGCCGGCTACACGCTGTGGCTGATCAAGCGCATCGTGTGGAGTACGTCGCCGACGAAGGCGGCCGCGGAGATGCCGGAAATCAACACCCGCGAAGGCTGGGTGCTTGGGATCTTCGCGATCTTCGTGCTGGCGATCGGCGTGTATCCATGGCCGCTGATGCACCTGATGGATTCATCGGTCGCGCAACTCGTGACCCACGTGATGGCCAGCAAGGTCTGATCTTTTCCCGAAAGTGCGGTCACGGATGACCGCGTTTTGATTGTCGCGACCAGGAAGGTCGCATAGACGAGATTCAATACATGATCGGTGCCAAAGACCTGCTGCTGCTGCTGCCGGAGATTTACCTGACCGCCGCGGCCTGCTTTGTCCTGCTCTTCGACGTGTTCCTCGACGATGAGCACCGCGACTACACGCACTGGATTGCCCTGGTCCTGCTGGCGTTCACGATGTTCCTCGTGATCTGGGGCCAGCCGGCTGGGACCGCCACCGCATTCCACGGCATGTTCATCCGCGACCACATGGCCGAGATCCTCAAGGTCGCGGTGCTGGCCGCGACGTTCCTGATGTACGTGATCGCGCGGCCGTGGCTCAAGGACCGCCAGCTCTTCATCGGCGAGTTCTATTCGCTGTCGATGTTCTCGGTGCTGGGCGTGATGCTGCTGGTGTCGGCCGGGAACCTCATCACGATCTATCTCGGGCTCGAGCTGTTCGCGTTGCCGACGTACGCGCTGATCGCGATGAATCGCGAATCCAGGCTGGCTTCGGAAGCCGCGATCAAGTTCTTCGTGCTGGGCGCGCTCGCGTCCGGCCTGCTGCTGTTCGGGATGTCGTTGATCTACGGCGCGACCGGCACGCTCGACCTGCACCGCATATTCGCTGCGATCGGCACCACCGCCCATCCGCACCTGCTGCAGTTCGGCCTGGTGTTCCTGGTGGTGTCGATCGGCTTCGAGTTCGGCGCGGTGCCCTTCCACATGTGGCTGCCCGACGTGTACGAGGGCGCGCCCACGCCGATCGCGATGTACATCAGCGCGGTGCCCAAGCTCGCGGCGGTCGGGTTGGCCTACCGGCTGCTGGAAGTGGGATTGGGGCCGCTCGCGGTCGACTGGCGGATGATGCTCGCGATCATGGCGGCGTTGTCGCTGCTGATCGGCAACGTGGTCGCGATCGCGCAGACCAACTTCAAGCGCATGCTCGCATATTCGACGATCTCGCACATGGGCTTCGTGTTCCTCGGCTTGTCCAACCCGACGCCGGAAGGTTTCTCCTCGGCGCTGTTCTACGCGGTGTGCTTCGCGCTGATGGAGACCGCGGCCTTCGGCGTGATCCTGGCGCTGGCGAAAAAGGGCTTCGAGTGCGAGATGATTTCGGACCTGAAGGGCCTCAACAAGCGCTCGCCGTGGTTCGCCGGGATGATGGCGATTGCGATGTTCTCGCTGGCCGGCATCCCGCCCATGTGGGGCTTTTCCGCCAAGGTGCTGGTGCTCAAGGCCGCGATCGACGGCGGCATGCTGTGGCTCGCGGTCGTCGCGATCATCTGCGCGATCATCGGGTTGTTCTACTACCTGCGCATCGTCTGGGTGATGTATTTCGACGAGCCCGTCGAGGGCGTCGAGCTCAGCCCGCAACCCGATCTGCTGTTGCGCGGCGTGCTGTCGATCAACGCGCTGGGCCTGATCGCGATGATCGGGTTTTCCGGCATCCTCTTCGGCTGGTGCCTCGCCGCGTTCGGGCATTTTTGAGCGATCATCCATGATCGCGGCCGGGTAGGAGCCGGCCTCGCCGGCGACCTGCGCTCGGGTGTGTGTCGTGGTTCAGGTCGCGCGAAAACAACGAGCACGCGCTTCGCGCACGGGTGTCCTCATTGCGGCGAGTCCGCCGAGCGTGGGTTGCTGCGGATGTCGCGCTGATACGACTCGACCCTCAGCCGTGGCAGGTACTGGGGGTATTCGCGCTGCAGGAAGTCGATCAGCGCCTCGCGGACGCGCACCTGCAGGTTGAAGTTGATGCCGGAGTCCTTGCTGGTGACCAGCATGCGCAACTGCATCGCGTGCTCGTCGGCGTCGGTGACCTGCAGCACCATCACGCGCTGGTCCCACTCCGGCGCGGCGCGCACCACGCGCTCGAATTCGGCGCGCAGCGGGGCCAGCGGCAGGCCGTAATCCACCCACAGGTACACGATGCCCATGATCTGGGAACTGGTGCGGGTCCAGTTCTCGAACGGGTTTTCGATCAACCACTGCAGCGGGATCACGAGCCGCCGCTCGTTCCAGATCTTCACCACCACGTAGGTTCCGTTGATTTCTTCGACGCGACCCCAATGGCCCTGGATGACCACCACGTCATCGAGCCGGATCGGCTGCGCCAGCGCGATCTGCAGTCCGGCCAGGAGATTGCCCAGCACGGGCTTGGCTGCGAGACCGATCACGAGACCCGCGACGCCTGCCGAAGCCAACATGCTGGCGCCGAATGCACGCACGTTGGGAAATGTCATCAGGATCGTGGCGAGGCCGAGCAAGCCGATCAGGATCATGATCGAGCGTGCCAACACGCGCGTCTGCGTCTGCACGCGGCGCGCCTGCAGGTTGTCCGCGACGTTCGATGGATGCCGTTCGTCGATCGCCTGCTCGATGCCGGACACTGCCCGGATCGCCAGCCACGTCAGCGCCGCCAGCAGCGCGACCGTGATGCCGTGGCGCGCCGCGTTCAGCCAGATGCCATGTCCCAATCCCAGCCGCGCGTCGAGCAGCGCGAACTCGACCGCCAGCAACAGGATCGCCGCTTCGATCGGCCGCTTGCACTTGACCAGCACGATCGCGAGCACTTCGTCCGGGTGCAGGATGCGGCGTGACGCGAAGTGCAGCCCGTTGGAAATGAGGATCGCTACGATCAATGCCGCCGCGAGCACGATCGCGACGTGGACCCATGGTTGCGAAAGAATGTCCTGGCTCGCGGTCATTGCGGTGTTTTTTCACAATCGCGGGCCAGGGAATCTCTGATCGATCCCGATTGCCGTCATTCCCGCGAAAGCGGGGATCCAGTGTGTCTGCCGCAACGTCACGAACCGGAGAGACACCGGATTCCGGGCTCCGCCGCGATGGAGCTGCGGCGGCCACGGAATGACGAGCAAATCCAGGGTTTCCCTGGAGGCGCGAGTCAGCGTTGCAGCGAGGCGACGCGTTGAATGCGGATTTGCACGGATGAAAAGCTGGAGCGGATCCGCGGGCACGACGGCAGTGGGGTTACGCAAGCTGGCGGAGTTCGTCGGCGTTGCCGCGCCGGTCATCGCGGGGCGCGGTCTCGGCGGGCGTGCCGTGCTGCCCTGCCGGGCGCGTTGTCTGGGGGTCGTTCGTTGCAGCCGTCGTGGCACCGTCCTTGCGTCCGTTCGGTCGGCTGCCGCGCGTGCAGCCGGGCCACCTATCGTGAACGCGCCTGCGTGAACGTGTCCTCAATCTCCGCGGGTTGCGGGTTGCGCCACGTCCATCGAAGCCTATACTCGGCGGTTCAGGGGCAGTGCCGTCGATCCGTATGAACAAGGAACGTGAAACGCGCGACGCTCCGGGTACAAACCCGGTTCCCTGTGTTTCGGGCCGGCACGATTCCGGGCGCCGGCGGCAATTCGTGTTGAAGCTGATGGACGTGCTGAGCACGCTGACCGATCCGCGTGCGATCGAGACGGAAGTCGACCGGCGCCTCGCAGCGCACCTTGGCGCCGACCGCGCCTTTCACGGCGACGTGAGCGCCGAGGGAATCGTCTCGATCACGACGGACCATTGCAACGACGATACCCCGTCAATCGTCGGGCGGTACCGGCTCGATGCATTCGGCGGTCACGCTGCCGATGCGTTGCGGTCCGGACGCACGCTGGTGTTCGCGGACGTGGCCGCCGCGGAGATGCTGACGGCCGCCGAGAAGCAGGCTTGCCGGGACGCCCGGATTGCCGCCCTCGTCAAGGTGCCACAGCTCGAGCAGGGCCGGCTCGTCGCGGTGCTGGCGGCGCACCAATCGCAGCCGCGGAACTGGCAGGCGGACGAAATCGCGCTGGTCGAGGACGTCGCCGAGCGCACCTGGGCCGTGCTCCAGCGCGCCAGGGCTGAAGCCGCGCTGCGCGAGAACGAGGTGCGGCAGGCATTCCTGCTGAACCTGGGCGACGTCCTGCGACCGCTCGCGGATCCCGCCGAAATACAGCAGGCCGCGATGAAGCACCTGGGTGAGCACCTCGATGTCACGCGCGCGACGTACTTCGAGGTCGCGGCGGACCAGGACGGGTTGACGGCATCGGCCTGGCGCGCGCGCGAGGCGCCGTCGCTTCCCGGGCGGATGCGGCTTTCGGATTTCTCGCCGGACCTGGCTGCGCGTTATCGCGCCGGCGAAACGCTGCAGGTTCGCGATACGGAATCCGGGGTGGAGGGCGAGTCGCAGCGCGATGCCTGTCGTGCGATCGGCGTGCGCGCGTGGGTCGGCGTGCCGCTGGTCAAACGCGAGCGGTTGCTGGCCGTTGTCGGCATTCATTCCAGCACGCCGCGCGACTGGACCGACGCCGAGACCCGGCTGATCGAAGACGTGGCGCAGCGCACCTGGTCCGCGGTCGAACGCGCGCGCGCGGAGGCGGCCCTGCGCCAGAGCGAGCAACACTACCGGGCGCTTTTCAACTCGATCGACGAGGGTTTCTGCACCATCGAGGTCCTGTTCGACGATTCCGGCAGGGCTTGCGACTATCGCTTCCTTGCGATCAATGCGGCGTTCGTCGAGCAGACGGGCCTCGAGAACGCGTTGGGCCGCACGATCAAGGAGATGGTGCCCGGGCAGGAGGCGCACTGGTTCGATGCCTACGCGCGCATCGATCGCACCGGCAAGGCCGAACGCTTCGAGCAGCGCGCGGACGCGCTCGGTCGCTGCTTCGACGTGTTCGCCTTTCCGCTCGGCACCGGCGGCAGCCACGAAGTCGGCGTCCTGTTCAGGGACATCCTTGCACACAAGCGGGCCGAGGAGGCGTCCAGTCGGCTGGCCGCGATCGTGGAATTTTCGGATGACGCGATCATCCGCAAGGACCTCGACGGCATCATCCAGACCTGGAACGCCGGCGCCGAGCGCATGTTCGGGTACGCCGCCGACGAGGTGATCGGAAAGTCGATCACCATCCTGATGCCGCCGGGCCGCGTCGACGAGGAACCCGCCATCCTGGCGCGCATCCGACGCGGCGAACGGATCGACCACTACGAAACGATCCGCCAGCGCAAGGACGGATCGCGGCTCGACGTCTCCCTCAGCATATCGCCGATCCGGGACGCCACCGGCACGATCGTGGCGGCATCCAAGATCGCGCGGGACGTCACGCGGCGCAAGCGTGCGGAAGCCGTGTTGCGCGAGAGCGAAGAACGCCAGGGCTTTCTGTTGATGGTCGCGGATGCCATGCGCGAGCAGGCGGATGAACAGGCGATTGGCGAAGTGTGCGTGCGCATGCTGGCCGGGCACCTGGACCTCGACCGCTGCTGTATCACCCACTTGTCGCGCGCGGAGGATCGGGTGCGGCTCGGTGCGGAGCATCGGCGTCCGGACCTGCCATCGATATTTGGCGAATCGGGCGACGTGACCCTGTCCGATTTTCCGGAGATCATCCGACGCCTCGAGACGGAGCCGGCGGTGGTGACCGATTTCGCGGCCGATGCGCGCCTGTCCGATGCGGACAGGGCTGCGGTCGCGCGCATGCGGATGCACGCATTCATCGCGGCGCCGCTGCGCGAGGGCGAGCGGAACGTCACGTGGGCGCTGGTGGCGGGTTCGGCCACGCCGCGCGACTGGACGCGCGAAGAAGTGCACATGGTCGAGAACGTGGCCGAACGTGCGTGGGCGTTCATCGGGCGCGCGCGAGTGGGGGCGCGGCTCCGCGAACGCGAGGCGCAACTGCAGCGGGCCAGCCGCGCCAAGGACGAATTCCTCGCGATGCTCGGCCACGAACTGCGCAACCCGCTGGCGCCGATCACGACGACGCTGGAGTTGATGAAACTGCGCGCGCCGGAGACCTTCGCGCGCGAACGCGGCGTGATAGAAGGCCAGGTGCGTTACCTCACCGACCTGGTCGACGACCTGCTGGACGTGGCACGCATCGCCCGCGGCAAGATCGAACTGAAACTGGCCCGCGTCGATGTCGGCGAGATCGTGAAGGCGGCGGTGGAAACCACGCAGTCCGCGATGGAGGAACGCCGGCAGGTCCTGCACGTGGACGTGGACGATGGCATTGCCGTTTCGGGCGACCGCCGCCGGCTGGTGCAGGTACTCGTCAATCTGCTCACCAACGCAGCCAAGTACTCGCCACCCGACCGCAACATCCATTTGTCCGCGGGTGCGGAAAAGGGGCAGGTGGTCGTGCGTGTGCGCGACGAGGGGCAGGGCATCGCCCCCGACCTGCTGCAGCACGTGTTCGAATCCTTTTCGCAGGGCAGCCAGTCGATCGACCGGGCGCGCGGCGGACTTGGGCTGGGCCTCGCGATCGTGCGCAATCTGGCGGAGCTGCACGGAGGCAGCGTAACCGCGGCCAGCGACGGTGCATACAAGGGCAGTGAATTCACGGTCCGCCTGCCGCTGCTGGATGCGCGGCCGGTCGCCCCTGGCCCGGGTGCGGAAGTGGCAGCGCCCCGGCGCGCGTCCGCCGAACGCCGGGACAAGCGGGTCAGGGTGTTGGTCGTGGACGACTACGCGCTGGCGGCGGACAGCCTTGCGATGCTGCTGCAGGAGATGGGCTACCGCACTTGCGTCGCGCGCGATGGCGCCGAGGCGCTGCAGTCGGTGAAGAGCTTCAGGCCGCACGTCGCGCTGGTCGACATCGGCCTGCCCGTCATTGACGGCTACGAGGTCGCGCAGAGCGTGCGCGAGATGCCGGACTACCAACACCTGCCGCTGGTCGCGGTCACGGGTTACGGGCAGGCCAGCGACCGCGCGCGGGTGATGGAAGCCGGCTTCAACGAGCATCTGGTCAAGCCCCTGGATGCGGCGAAGATCGGCGAGCTGATCGAGCGGCTGGTGGCTGCGAAGTAACAGCGAATCCCCGCTGCACAGCGGGTGAATGCGCCCTGACGCGTGCGCGCGCACGGCGGAGCGATCGGCTGTCGGCGAGGTCCCATCACTTCGCGCAGAGCCGCAGGATTGGCCCACGGACGGACGATGAACACACGCGACCGCAATGACAGCGATGCGCATCCGCCCGGCGGCACCCGGGCGGGCGACCATCACCTGGCGGATCTGGGCCGGGAAGAGCTGATCGACGTCGAACGCCGGATGCCGCCGCGCGCCGCGGTGCTGCACGAGGCGGTGGGCGCGATCGGCGAAGAGGAATTGCGCCGCACGCCCGCGGCGCTGACATGGTCGGGCCTCGCGGCGGGGCTGTCGATGGGCTTTTCGGCAGTGGCGAGCGCCGCACTCGCGGCCAACCTGCCGCACGTGCCGTTCGCGCACCTGGTGGCGTCGCTCGGCTACAGCACCGGGTTCGTGATCGTGATCATGGCGCGCCAGCAACTGTTCACGGAGAACACCCTGACCGTTGTGTTGCCCATCCTGACGCAACCGAGTTGGGGCAAGTTCGCGCGGATGCTCAGGCTGTGGTGCATCGTGTTGGTCTCGAACCTCGTCGGGGTCGCGCTGTTTGCGCTCGCCATCGACAAGCTGCCGCTGTTCGAACCCGGACTCGATCACGCGATTATCGGGCTCGGCACGACCCTGATGGGTTATTCGGTGCCCGAAATGTTCATCAAGGCGGTGGCGGGTGGCTGGATCATCGCGACGATGGTGTGGCTGATGCCGGCGGCCGAATCCGCGCGGCTGTGGATCATCGTCGGGCTGACCTGGCTGATCGCGGCGGCGGGGCTGGTGCACATCATCGGCTCGGCGTGCGAGGTGTTCTACCTCGCGTGGGAAGGGCGCCTCGGCTGGTTCGCGGTGCTTGGGCACTACGTCGGGCCGGTGCTCGCCGGGAACATCGTGGGCGGCACCCTGATCTTCACACTGGTTGCCCATGCCCAGGTGCGCGGCGACACGCACGGATGAAACGTCGCTGCGGTTTGCGGCAGGTTCAGCAGCGCGACAGGACAATGACCAGACCACGAGAGACAAGGAGATATTCTGTGACAAGGAAGGCACTGTGGTTTGCGGTGGCGCTGCTGCCGCTGGGTGCGCTGGCCGCGCCGCATGCGCGGGCGCAGACGAACGACGAATCCGCGCAGACGATGAAGTGCACGATGGACTTCAGTCTGTCGGGCTGGTCCGTCGTTTACCAGACCGCGGACGGGCATGGTACGGTCACATGCCCGAACGGCCAGACGATGGCGGTCGACATCGATGCCAAGGGCGGCGGCCTGACCGTCGGCAAGTACAAGCTCGTCGACGGACACGGCAAGTTCACCCACGTCACCAGCATCAACGACATCCTGGGAAGTTATGCCACGGCCAACGCCCACGTCGGCGTGATCAATTCCGGCCACGCCGCGGCCATGACCAAGGGCCCGGTGTCGCTGGCCTTGACCGGCAAGGGCAAGGGCTGGGACATCGGCGCCGGCTTCGAGTCGTTCAAGATCAGCCGTCGGAAATAGAAATAGTCCGCGCGCGCGAGCGCGCGTCATCATTGTAGGAGCCGCCCTCGGCGGCGACTGGCGTTCCGGCGTACGTGTGACCCCGGTCGCGCGCAGGCGCGCTCCTACAGCGCCCGCATGCGGACGAGATGTGCGCTTGCACGGCGGACGGTGTCCGCCCTACGCATCACCATTTTGTGACCCCCTCCGCCGCGCGGCCGTTTGCGCGGGGGAGAAGGCAGCCTTGGTATGGCGGGCACCACCCGCCATTTGTCGCCCGCATGCGGATCGCCGGGCGGTCAGGATCGCTTGCCGGCTCTTGCGCGGGGGGCGCTCTTGCGTTTCGTGCCGCTGCGCGCGCTGCCGCGCGATGCAGATTTCTTCGCTGGCGTGCGCTTGTTGCTGTCGATGCTCTGCTTGAGCAGGGTCATGAAATCCACCACGTTGGTGGACGCGTTCTTCGGCAGTGCGGCTTCCTCGGCCAGCGCGCGTACTCCGCCCTGTTCCTTGATCCGCGCGTCGATCACCTTGCCCAGCCGCTCGCGGAAATCGTCGTGGTATTCGCCGGGCTTCCATTCGCCGACCATCGATTTGACCAGCGATTCGGCCATCTTGAGTTCCTGTTGGCTCACGCGGTAGGCCGACACGGCCTTGTCGGGGAACGCGTATTCGTCCTCGGCCACGATTTCCTGCGGATAGCGCAACAGCATCAGCAGCAGCGCGTTGTCGCGCGGCAACACCAGCGCGAGGTATTCCCGCGTGCGGATCACGACCCTCGCGAGGCCGGCGGTCTTCAGGCGCTTCAGCGTCTCGCGCAGCAGCACGTAACCCTTCTCGGCCTTCTTGCCGGGCACAAGGTAGTAGGGCTTCTCAAAATACTCGGGGCCGATCGCGCCCGCGTCGACGAACGCCTCGATGTCGACGGATTCGGTCGATTCGGGCGCGGCCTTGGCGAAGTCCTCCTTGTCCAGCACCACGTAATTGCCCTTGTCGTACTCGAACGCCTTGACGATTTCCTTCCAGGGCACTTCCTCGCCGGTTTCCTCGTTGATGCGCTCATAGCGGATGCGCGCGTTGTTGCGCGAGTCGAGCATCCGGAAGTGCAGGTCGCCCCGCCGCTCGCCGGGCATCAACTGCACGGGGATGTTCAGAAGGCCGAAACTGATGGTGCCGCTCCAGATGGGTCTTGGCATGTTCTTGCTCCGTAGCGTGTCGCTCGACTGGTAAGCGGCCTGGTACTCATGGCGTCGGACGCGTTATCGACGTCAAAAATATCTGTCCGCGAAGGACGCAAAGGACGCAAAGGTCTTCATTTGGAAACAGTGCTCCTTTGGCGTTCTTTGCGTTCTTTGCGGACGAATGCTCTTTGCGTTCGTTGTTGCGGGACGCAGGTGCTGGCCTGCACCCGAACAGTCCGTTCATCGAGGCAGCCCCTGACGTACCTCATCGAAGCCCTGCCACGGATCTTCACGCAGGGATTTCAGCCGGCGCATGATGTTGGTGATGGTGTAGTGGGCGCCGGACCGCATGCGGCCCAGTTCGTCCCAGCGCAATGGCGTCGCGACGCCCGCGCCCGGCCGTGCACGCACGCAATAGGACGCCACCGCGGTTGATCCGCGCGCGTTGCGCAGGTAGTCGACGAAGATGCGGCCCTTGCGGCGGTTTTTCGTCGCGACCGAGACGAACTCCCGCGGCGATGCCTCCTCCAGCGTACGTGCCAGCGCCTGCGCGAACGCCTTGGCGCGCTCCCAGTCGGGGCGCGGATTGAGCGGCACGACGACGTGCAGGCCCTTGCCGCCGGTGGTACGCAGGAAGCTTTCCAGGCCGACCGCCTCGAGGCGGTCGCGCACGGTGCGCGCTGCGTCGCGGACGCGCGACCAGGCGACGTCCTCGTCCGGGTCGAGGTCGAACACCAAGCGGTCGGGATGCTCCAGATCGGCGATGGTGGACCCCCACGGGTGAAATTCGATCGCGTTCATCTGCACGAGGCCGAGCACGCCTTCGATGTCATCCACGAATACGTACGGCTGCTTGTCGCCACCGCGCACGTCGCGCGCATCGCCCACCCGGATCGACTCGGGCATTCCCGCCATCGGGTGTTTCTGGAAAAAACACGCCGCGCCCGAGCCTTCCGGACAACGCACCAGCGCCAGCGGCCGGCCCACGAGGCCGGGCAGCAGGTGAGCGGCGATCCCGGCATAGAATTCGGCGAGTGCACGCTTGGTCACGCGGGGTTTTTCGATCAGCACGCGATCGGGATGGGTGAACGAAACGCTCGACGTGGCTGGAGTGCGCCGCGATCGGGTCGGAGCGCGTGGGCTGCGGCGGCTGGGGTGACGCGCGTTGGCTGGCATGCTGGCTGGCTCCTCGGCGTGATCGCTGTCTCGAAGGTCGGCGGGCGATTTGTCGGGCCGCAGGCCCATGAAGCTCGCCTGGCGCAGGAAGTCGTCGCCCGTACGTCCGCGGAATGCGACTTCCACCACGTGCCTTGGCTGGACCCATGTCGGCTTGGCGCCACGCAACTGCTTCGCATGCGGCGCGTCGATGAGCGCCGGCCGGCGCCGCGCCGGCTTGAGGCGCGGGTGCAGCCGCTTCAGCATCGCCGCGTCCATTCCGGTGCCGACCCGCCCGACGTAGCGCCATTGCGTTCCGCGCGGTTCCGCCAGCAGCAGCGCGCCCAGCGCGCCGCGCGAACCTTTTCCGGGCGTGTAGCCGACGATCATGAACTCGTCCGATTCGATGCACTTGAGCTTGCGCCAGTCATCGCCCCGACCCGCGCGGTACGGCGCGTGCACCGCCTTGCTGATGATGCCTTCGAGCCCGGCCTCGCAGGCGCGCCGATACGCCAACGGCCCCTCGCCGCGGATGAAATCACAGGCCGCGATGACGCTGCCGCGGCCTTTCATCAGCTTCGCGAGCGCCTGCTTGCGATCCGTGAGCGGCGCATCGCGCAGGTCGTCGCGGTCCAGCGCCAGCAGGTCGAACGCCATGTAGCGGACCGCGCGTGACGCGTCGCGGTTGAACTCCTTTTGCAGCAGGTCGAAACGGCTGCGGCCGTGTTCGTCGAACACCACCAGCTCGCCATCGAGGACGCACGCGCGGCAGTCAAGCTTGCGAATCGCTTCCACGATGGCCGGCAACTTTTCCGTCCAGTCGATGCGATTGCGCGACAGCAGCCGCAGCTCGCGTCCGTCGCGCCACGCCAGCATGCGGTAGCCGTCGTACTTCACCTCGTGCAGCCAGGCATCGCCTTCCGGTGCGTGCCGGTGCAAGCGCGCCAGTTCCAGCCCGAATTCATCGGCTGGCGGCAGCGTTGCCACTTTTGTCGACGCGCGTGCCGGTTTTTTTTTCGGCCGGCGCGCCGACCTGCCACCGTCATGCGCGGCCTGCCACTCGGCAAGCGGCGTATCGTCGGCGACGTCGTCCTGCACCACGAATTCATCGTCGCGCTTCATCAGCAGCCACTGCGCCTTGCCGCCCTGCATCCGCGTGCGCACGAGCGACCAGCGTCCGCGCAGGCGCGCGCCGTCCAACGCGAAGCGCAGGTGGCCGTCGTCGATCTGCCGCGTCGCCGAGCCCTCGGTGCTCCAAGTGCCTTCGTCCCAGATCGCGACCGTGCCGGCGCCGTACTGGCCTTCGGGAATCGTGCCCTCGAAGGAACCGTAGGTCAGCGGGTGGTCCTCGACCTCGACCGCAAGGTGCCGGATGGACGGATCGCGCGAGGGCCCCTTTGGTACCGCCCAGCTCCGCAGCACCCCGCCGACCTGCAGTCGAAAATCGAAATGCCGCCGCCGCGCATGGTGCAGTTGCACGACGAAACGGCGTCCGCGCGCGTGCGCGCCTTCCGCCCGCGGCGTCGTCGCCGGTTCCGGCGAATGCTCGAAGCGGCGCTTGCGCCTGTAGGGCGCAAGCCGCGGAGGTCGTCGTCCTGCCATGCAACCAGCGTAGTGATCCGACATTCACGCGAGGTGAATGCGATCAGACATGGTGCCGCCCCGGCGCGAAGGCCGAAACTTTTTCCGTGCCCGCGTAAGCGTTTCGCCACCGACGGGGGAATCGCGGCGGCTCCCGGGTGTGCGCGGTGAGCCGAATCTGCGGGCGCGGTGCACTTTCGCCGGAGAACGGAATCCCTCGCAACGCGCGTCGGCCGTGGCGCATTTGGCAGGGACGGATGGAAGCATCGAGCTGCGTGCTCCGCCCGGGCGGACCCCCACCGCGGGGGCTGCCAACCGGGTGGCACACGTATTGCTTCCGTCGGGCTGCCGATGGAGGACACGGAGGTTCCGGATGAAATGCCAACTCGTATCCATGATGGCTGCGCTGCCCGCTGTGCCAGGCCTTGCCCGTGCCGCCAGTGCCCGGACCACGCCGCAACCTGCCCGGCGACTATCCGGGTGCCCGCGATCCCACCCGCAGCGGTGATCCGGAAGATGGCTTGCCGCCGTGTCGGCTGCGCGCGAGCACGAATCCGGCGACCACCTGCGATCGCGCGACGCTTTGCGCCCGCGCGGGCGCGGATTACGCGGTGCGATCGATGACGAGCCTGGCATCACCCGCCGTCGCGCCGGCCGCGGCTTCGTGTACCGCGATGCAAGGCGCGCGCGAGTCCGGGATGGCGGCATCCTTGCCCGCATCCGCGCGTTGGCCATTCCCCCCGCCTGGACGGACGTGTGGATCTGCGCCGACGCGCGCGGGCGCCTGCCGGCAACCGGTCGCGACGCCCGCGGGCGCAAGCAGTATCGCTACCACGTGGCGTGGCAGCATCGGCGCGACGCGAAGAAGTACCGCCGGTTGCTGCGCTTCGCAAAAAGGTTGCCGGCGCTGCGCGCACGCCTGCGACGCGACCGGCGCCTGGACGGCCTGCCTTCCGACAAGGTGCTGGCGATGATGACGGAGGTGATGATGGCGACTTCGCTGCGCATCGGCAACGCGGAATACGCGCGCACCAACCATCCCCTTGGCCTGACCACGCTGCGCGCGCGGCACGTGACCTTCCACCGCGATGGCACCGCGGCGTTCCGGTTTCCCGCCAAAAGCGGACAGCAGCAGGAAGCAGTCCTGACCGACCGCCGGCTGGTCGTGCGGATCAAGCGCTGTAGCCGGTTGCCGGGGCCCGCGCTGTTCCAGTACCGGGATGAAGACGGCTGTCACCGCGCGACCGCCGCGCAGCTCAATGACTACCTGCGCGGATCGCTGGGCGAGCGTTTCAGCGCCAAGGACTTCCGGACCTGGGCGGGAACCCTGACCGCCATCACCTGCCTCGCGCGCACGCCGCTGCCGACCCGCGGTGGCAAACGCGCGCAGCGCGCGGCCGTGCGGCAGGCCATCGCCGTCGCCGCGCAGGAGCTCGGCAATACGCCGGCGGTGGCCCGCAAGGCCTATGTGTGCCCGCAGGTCGTGAGCGGATGGCAGGCCGGCGACCTGCAGCGGCGCGTGCCCGCGTCCGTGGTCGGGCACCCGCGGCGGCTGGAGAAGGCGGCGATCCGCTTCCTGGAGCATTGCCTCGGCGCATGAACGACGCCCGTGAGGGCGAGCGAGAATGAACATGACGAAACTGGACAAGCCGCTGCGCCGCGAAATCGAAATCGATTCGAAGGCATACACCCTGACCCTATATCCGCACACGCTGCGGCTCGCGCGCAAGGGACGCCGTGAAGGGGTCGAGCTGGCGTGGACTGCGCTGCTGGAACTCGACGTGCATGAACAGATACCGCGTCAGATCGCGCTGCGGCACGCGCACCGTGGAACGCGCTGAGGCCACGTGCCATGGCGAAAATTTTCCCACGCAGTCAAGTCAAACAGGAGCAGATCGACGAGGAGCATTTGCCATGACAACGCATGACGCGAAAACCACCACCAACCACGAGGAAATCCGCCGCTGGGCCGAGGCGCGCGGCGGCAAGCCCGCCACGGTGCACACCACGGTCGACGTTGGCGACAAGGTCGGCGTGCTGCGCATCGCGTTTACCGATGACGGCACCCTGGACCCGATCGGATGGGACGTACTCTTCGACAAGTTCGATGACGCGGACCTCGCGTTCCTGTACCAGGAAAACACCGAGGAGGGCGACACCAGCCGGTTCTTCAAGTTCGTGGAACGCGAACGGTGAGCGCGAGCGTGGCGGGGCGGTGTGAGTGCGGGAAATATTTACCGGATGTGCAGCCCGCCGATGGTCTGTTGCGGTGCCGTCCGGCGAAAATGCACGTTCGGGGCCCGGTTCGAAGCGCGGCGACCCCTTTTCCGTTTGGTCATTCCGGGGCTGCCGGCGCTGTTTGCGGGCAGAACCCGGAATCCAGCTCTTCAGCACTTCGAGCAAGGAAGCTGGATTCCGGGTTCCGTCGCCGGTGAAGCTGACGACGGCCCCGGAATGACGAGTTTTCTTTTGCGAGACGGAAAAGGCGCGACCGACCAGAAATGAACCCGCCGACGCGCCCTACCGGACCGCTGCTTTATGGCCCGGCGCATTCGGCGCATCATGGGAGTCCATTCGCAAGCGGCCGAGTCAATGAATGACAAGACCGATCACGACACCGGCGTTGCGCACAACCCGGACACGCACAAGCGCAGCCACCTGCCATTTCCGGTGGTGGGGCTCGGCGCGTCCGCGGGTGGGCTGTCCGCGCTGAAGCGCATTTTCGAGAACCTTCCGAAGCAGAACGGCATGGCCTTCGTGGTCGTCCTGCACCTGTCGCCCGAGCATGAGAGCAGTGCCGACAAGGTGCTCCAGGCCTGCACCCGCATGCCGGTACTCCAGGTCGACGACACGACGCCGCTGGAACCCGATCACGTGTACGTGATCTCGCCCGCGCACGACCTGAAGATGAGCGACGGCTCGTTGCTGGTGACGCCCGCGGAACGCCCGCGCGGGCGGCCGGTCGCCATCGACCTGTTCTTCCGCACGCTGGCCGACACGCACCAGGAAAAGGCAATCGGCATCGTGCTTTCAGGCACCGGCACGGACGGTTCGGTCGGCATTGCGCGCATCAAGGAGCAGGGCGGGGTGACCTTCGCGCAGTCGCCGCAGGATGCCGAATACGAAGACATGCCGCGCAGCGCGGTCGCCAGCGCACAGATCGATTTCGTGCTGCCGGCCCCCGAAATCGCCGCGAAACTGGTGGCGCTGCGCGACAACACCCGCAGCATCCGCCTGCCCAAGGTCGCGCCCGACGGCGCGCCCCCGGCCAAGGCGTCGCCGGACGACAGCGACGCAGCCGAACAGGCGCTGCGCGAGGTGCTGGAGATCCTCGCCACGCGCTCCGGCCACGATTTCCGCTGCTACAAGCGCGCCACGGTGCTGCGGCGGATCGAGCGGCGCATGCAGGTCAACCTGGTGAAGGACGTGCCGGCGTATCGCGATTTTCTCGCCGCGCATGCGGAGGAAACCCATGCGCTGCTGGACGACATGCTGATCGGCGTCACGAATTTCTTCCGCGACCGCGCATCGTTCGAGGCGCTGGAACGCGAGGCGATCCCCCAACTGTTCGAGGCCACGTGCGCGCCGGAACAGGTGCGCGCGTGGGTGCCCGGCTGCGCCACCGGCGAGGAAGCGTATTCGATCGCGATGCTGCTGGCCGACCACGCGGGCACGCTCGGCCGCCCGGCGCCGTGGCAGGTGTTCGCCAGCGACATCGACGAGTCCGCGATCGCCAGCGGTCGCGCCGGCATCTATCCCGAATCGATCGTGACCGACGTGCCGCCGACCCGGCTGCGCCAGTTCTTCGGCAAGGACGGGAACCGCTACCGCATCCACAAGGCGATCCGCGAGCGGGTGCTGTTCGCGCTGCACAACGTGCTGCGCGATCCGCCGTTCTCGCAGCTCAACCTCGTCAGTTGCCGCAACCTGATGATCTATCTGGATCGCGAAATCCAGGCACGGCTGCTGGAGACCTTCCACTTCGCGCTGCGTCCCGGCGGCCTGCTGTTCCTCGGCACATCGGAGTCTGCCGACGTGGCGCCGTCCCATTTCGAGGTGGTGGACAAGGCCCACCGGATTTTCCGCGCACGCGTGCTGGCGCGCGGCGTACGCACGATTCCGCGCCTGACGCCGCGTCGCGAAGGCCCGGTCAGGCCAGCGCCGCCGCCACGCCCGCGCGACCGCCGGGGTTTCTCGTTCGCCGACGTGCACCAGCGCGTGCTGGAGTTCTACGCGCCACCCAGTGTGGTGGTGGACCGCGACGGCAACATCGTGCACATGTCCGAACACGCCGGGCGCTATTTGCGCTTCGGCGCCGGCGAGCCTACCCACAACCTGGTCGCGGTGGCCGATCCCGCGCTGCGCACCGAAGTACGCACCACGTTGTTCCAGGCGGTGCACGGCAACAGGAGCGTCGAAACGCGCGTGCGGATCGCCGCGGACGACCAGCCGGCGCGCTTCGTCAACATCGTGGTGCGGCCCTTCCGCGATCCGGAAGCGGACGCCGAGTTCGTGCTGGTGCTGTTCGACGAAGTCGAGGACGCGCTCGCATCCGCCGTCGAGCCCAAGGCGGAAAGCGGCGAAGGCAACGACGTGGTGCGGCAACTGGAAGCGGAGTTGCTGCAGACGCAGACGCACCTGCAGAGCACCATCGAGCAGTACGAAACCTCCAACGAGGAATTGAAGGCCTCCAACGAGGAACTGCAGGCCAGCAACGAGGAGCTGCGCTCGGCCACCGAGGAACTGGAAACCAGCAAGGAGGAACTGCAATCGATCAACGAGGAATTGAGCACCGTCAATTTCGAATTGAAGTCCAGGGTGGATGAGCTCGCCAAGGCCAACGATGACCTGCAGAACTTCATCGGCGCAGCTGACATCGCGATCCTGTTTGTGGATGCGGGGCTGCGCATCAAGCGCTTCACGCCGCGGACCGCGGACCTGTTCAACATCCTGCCGGGCGACGTCGGCCGCACCCTGACCGACATCACCAGCAAGCTCGACTACCCGGAACTCGGCGAGGACGCCGCCGCAGTGTTCGATTCGCTGCGGCCGATCGAACGCGAGGTGCGCAGCGCCGCCGGCCGCCGCTATGCCGCGCGCGTGCTGCCATACCGTACCGCGGAGAACCGCATCGCCGGCGCCGCGCTGAGCTTCATCGACATCACCCACCTGCGCCGGGCCGAACACAAATTGCGCCTGAGCGAGGAACATCTCCAGCAGGCCATGCTGGCCGTGCGCGACCTGGCGGTGATCGTGCTGGATGCCGACATGCGCGTGACCGCGTGGAACGTGGGCGCGGAAATGTTGTTGGGCTGGTCCGAGCAGGAGATGCTGGGTGAATCGCTGGCGCGCCTGTACACGCCGGAGGACATCAGCGCGCGGGTGCCGCAGCACGATCTTGCCCAAGCCGAAGTCGGGGGCCATGTCGAAGTCGGCCATTGGTACGTGACCCGCCACGGCCAGCGCATTTTCGGCACCGGCGTGCTCAGCCGCATCGACAGCGACGACCTGCACGGCTACGTCAAGATCGTGCGCGCCACCACGCCAGAGGGCGCGAGCCTCTCCCAGCGCACCGACCGGCTTGGCCGCGAATCCGCGGGCGCGGTGAAAGACGATTTCCTGGCCGTGGTCTCGCACGAACTGAAAAATCCTTTGAACCTGATCAGCGTCAACACCGACGTGCTGGAACGGTTGCCGGAAACGCGCCATTCCACGGGGGTCGCCGCGGCGCTGGAAATGATCCGGCATGCGATCCGCGGCCAGGTCAAGATCATCGACGACCTGCTGGACATGTCGCGCATCCGCAGCGGAAAGTTGCTGCTGAACGGCGAAGCGGTCGATCTGGGCGTGGTGGTGCGCAACATCTGCGATACCGCGCAGGCCGATGTCGCCAGGGCCGGGCTGCAACTCACCTGCGAGCTGGCGGACCAACC